>CAUTOC010000057.1:0-12633 GCA_963539695.1 uncultured Catonella sp.
TTAAATTTTTTGAAGAAAAAATAAGCCTTATATTTTTTTGGCTCGGCATATTTGCCTTTACAGCAGGAATTTGGGCATTTGGAGAATCTACCCTTACCGCATTGGTAATTAAGAATCCGACATTTCTCTACCTTTGTGCTTTCATAGGGCTTTTTACCTTAGCCGTACCTCTGATACACCTTACCCTCGTATCGGTTGATTTTAAAAATCCAAAGCTGCTATATATAATATCAGCTTCTATAACTATAGCAACTATCCTTTCTTTAATATTACAGCTTTTAGGTATATATCCTCTGTTAAGCAGTATGTATGCCTTCCATATTATTACGCCTTGTGCACTTTCTCTACTTTTGTTTTTCATTCTCTATGAAGCATTTAAAAATGACAGCTTACAGGCAAAAAGGTTCATCCTTCCTATAATGATTTTGACTGCTTCGGCACTTATTGAGGTTGTAAACTACTATTTCAGATTTACCTACAAGCTTGCTTCATTATTTCAATACGGAATCCTGCTGTTCATTTTAGTAATGGGATTTATCATAGGCTTTTATACAAGAGATACAGCCAAAATAAAAAAAGATAATGAAAAACTTACCTCAGAACTTGAATTTATAAGAATACAAATGGATGAGCAAAGAAAGTATAACGAACTGATTGCAAATAGTGAAAAGGCTCTTAAAAAGCAGCGACACGACCTCCGCCACCATTTAATCACTATCAGAGAGCTTGCAGATGATTCAAACGATAAGCTTGACAATTACATAAACTCGCTCATAGACAATGTACCGAAACTGCATGAACAATACTGCGAAAATACTGCTGTAAACGCAATTATTTCCCACTATGCCGCTATATGTAAAGATGAAAACATTGCATTTACTGCCAGACTCGTTGTGCCTAATATAGATGATACCGGCTTTAACGGCGAGCTTTCGGTAATATTCGGCAATCTGCTTGAAAATGCTACTTATGCCTGCAGGAAAACAGATAATGATAAAAGGTTTATAAGAATATGCAGCGGTGTAAGATATGATACATTTGTTATCACTATGGACAACTCTTATGACGGGAATTTTATATCTGTAGACGGGCGATTTCGTTCCACTAAAAGAGAAGGCTTCGGCATAGGTCTTTCTTCTATACAGTCGGTTGCGAGAAAGTATCGGGGAGAGGCGAAGTTTGAGGGAAAGAGCGAATATTTTCAGTCATCGGTATATATGGTAACCGAGATGGTGATGAGTTAATTAAGACTTTTCCACTTTACATTAAAATAGGGCTGTCATATTAATGTGACAGCCCTTTCACATATCCAGCTAAGTCATACTAAGCTGTTTTATTAATTTTCTTCTTTTACCGGAAATTCCATCCAATTACCGTTCTCATACTCAGTTACAATAGATTTCTGAAGTCTCTCTCTTGTTTCTGAATTGATAGGATGAGCAATGTCATGGTACTCTCCGTCATTAGTCTTTCTGCTAGGCATTGCAATAAAAAGACCTTTATCACCGTCAATAATTTTAATATCATGAACCACGAACTCACCATCAATAGTTACGGAGGCAACAGCCTTCAGTTTGCCTTCTTTGGCAACCTTTCTGATTCTGATGTCTGTAATATTCATAATGTGACCTCCTTTTTATGTTTGTCAGTGTTGCTTACTTCCTGCCGGTATCAATGTAACCATAAATTAGACTCTGCCTTTAAAACCACCGCTTGTTCTATCGACCTCCCTAATTTTTGTTATTAATCATAACATATTTGACCAAAAAATTCTATTGACTTAAATGTGCATTAATTCTGGCGTTTAGCAAGCTTTTTTGTATAATTTTCATTTTGGAGTTTTCTGTTCATTTAAATGACTATGTGGTCATTAAATAATCAATAGCTATAAAAACTCAATAACCAAATATAAATACCTGCCATACACTAATCATTTTTTGCTATCATTTTTTTTTTATGTTATAATTCGTATATTAATATTTATTTAAGAGGTACAGTATGTATAAATTAAATTTACAGGATAACTCACATTCGGTTTACTTCATAGGCATAGGCGGAATAAGTATGAGCGGAATTGCTGAACTTTTCCTTGACAAAGGTTTTAAGGTTTCAGGTTCTGACTTACAGGAATCTTTAATTACAAAAAGACTTGAGAAACTCGGTATCAGAATATTTTATGCTCAAGAAGCTGCAAACATAACTCCGGACATAAGCTTAGTAGTATACACTGCTGCCATTCATAAAGATAACCCTGAATTTATAAAGGCAAAGGAACTTGGTATCCCTATGTTGGACAGAGCGGACTGTCTCGGGCAGATTATGAGCCATTATAAAAATGCAGTTGCAGTTGCGGGAACACATGGAAAAACCACCACCACATCCATGCTTTCTTATGTATATCTTGAAGCAAATTTAGATCCTACCATATCAGTCGGCGGGATTCTAAGCGGCATACAAGGCAATATACGACTCGGAAAATCCGAGAACTTTATTATGGAAGCCTGTGAATATGCCGACAGCTTTTTAAGCTTTACTCCTACTACAGCTATAATATTAAATATAGAGGCGGAACATCTTGACTTTTTCGGTACTCTTGAAAATGAACGACTGTCTTTTACAAAATTTATTAATCTTTTACCAAAAAACGGGTTGCTTGTAATTAACAATGAAATTGATGATACCGACAGCCTTATTTCAAATAAACATATAAGAGTTGTAAACTACGGACTTAAAGTCTTAAATAATAAAGAACCCGATTATACTGCAAGAAACATCACCTATAATGACTCAGGTTTTGCAGGCTATGACCTGATTATAAATGGAGAAAATAAAGGCAGGGTAGAATTATCCGTCACCGGTGAACATAATGTATACAATTCACTTGCGGTAATAGCCACCTCCCTTGAACCCTCGGAAATATATCCTGACGGCATATCCCTGGATAAAATTAAAGCGGGGATTAAAAAATACACCGGTACCCAAAGACGCTTTCAGTACAAGGGCGAATATAACGGCTGTACCATAATAGATGATTATGCCCACCACCCTACTGAAATAAAGGCAACTCTTGAAGCGGCAAAAAGAGTTAAGCATAACCGCCTTATTGTCGCCTTCCAGCCTCACCTCTACTCAAGAACTAAAGCTTTCCTTCAAGAATTTGCAGAAGTGCTTTCAGCCGCCGATATTGTTGTATTTGCAGAAATCTATGCAGCCAGAGAAGAAAATCCGGGAAATATCTCCTCCGACAATATTAGAAAGATAATGTCTGAAAATGGACAAGAAGCATATTTTTTCAAAACTTTTAATGAAGTTGAAAATTTTCTTATCCACACCTGTAATCCCGGAGATTTGTTGATAACTATGGGAGCCGGAGATATAGTAAAAGTCGGAGAAAATATACTTGGCTAAATTTTATCCACAATATCCACAGCGAAAAAATTTTTTATTTTTTTCTGCTGTGGATTTTTAATTCCTTTTTTCACATTCTTATCCACATGGATTTCTGCCCTTAAATTTCATTTTACGGTACAATCCACAAGTTTATCCACATTATCCACATTTTTTACCCATATACCCCCAAATCTTTCCTCTATTTTATTTTCAATAATCTTGTGATATACTCCTTAACAGAGAGCAGATTTGGAGGAAATTTATGTCTGAAATTAACTTAAATATAACCATAAATACAAGTGCTACCATTATTTCAAACACTTTTATAGAGCGTTTTATAAATAATGCAAACGCTTCACATATCAGATTCTACCTATACCTTATGTATTACTCACAAAATCATAAGAGTTTTTCCATAAACTCAGCCTGTGATTTTCTTGACGATAGTGAAAAAGATATAATCCGTTCTATAAACTATTGGGAAAAGCAGGGAGTCTTTACTGTCACAAGGTCGGACAAAAACACAATAACTTCTATAAATGTATCTGATCCCGTATCAGCTCTAAACACTGAAACTTCTATTCCTGAAACAAAAATAATAAAGAGTGATAAAGGGGAAACGACAGATACAAAAGACAGTGCTTTTTCAGATATGTTTACAAACCCTATGACAGAAATCAGTCATGAATTAGACCTAAAACAAGTGATTTCTACCGCAGGTGAGTTTGCTGGAAGAGTTTTGTCAGGTTCTGAAATAGACTTTTTGTGTGAATTAAACGAAAAACTTAACTTTACAACAGAACTGATAATCTATCTATATGAATACTGCTGCCTTACTAAAGAAGTCAGCCGTTTCAGCTATATTGAAAAAGTAGCCCTTGCTTGGGCTGATAAAGGTATCCTTACTGTTGAGGCGGCAAAAGCTGAAGCGGAATTGTTTAACACTGAAAATGCTGCAGTTATGAAAGCTTTCGGACTGTCACGCCTTCCCGGCACATCTGAAAAACAATATATAGAAAAATGGTTTCATCTGTATAATATGTCTTCCGAGATGATTATTGAAGCCTGCAACAGAACTCTTATTCAGCTTTCAAAACCTGATTTTAAGTATACCGACGGCATACTTAAAAACTGGCTTAAAGCAGGCTTAACCGACTTGGAAGGTGTTAAAAAAGAAGACAAAATCCATTATATGACAAGACAGAACCTAAAAGTTGTAAACGGAAATGCACCTAAGCCTGTTAACAATCGTTTTAACAATTTTGAACAAAGGGAGTACAGTAGTGAAAAAATGGATGACCTTACGAAGAAATTATTAAAAAAGGCTTAATTACTTAGTTTTTTGTTAATGATTAAAAATTTATTGCAGGAATTTTTAACAAAAATGTTAAACATTTGTAAGCTTTTTTACTTGAATATTTTAACAAATCTTTTATAATAATTAAGGTGGTTTTATGGGACTTACTAATTCGGAATACGAAGCAGTTATGCGTGAATATGACAGCATCCGCTATCAAAATGCCGCACTTCGTCACAAACATGCCAAAGAGGTGTTTGATAAGATACCTGAACTTAAAAATCTAAATGACGAAATAATAACCGATTTTGCAAAGCTTGCAAAGGACTCTCTGCTGCTTGATGAAAGCGGTTATATTTCTGCGAAAGAAGAGCTTGATAAAAAAGTAACAAAGTTTACCTTAAAAAAGCAGGAACTTCTTGTTCATAACGGATTTGCAAAAGATTACCTTGAACATATTTACACCTGTCCTCTATGTCGGGACACGGGCTTTATAAACGGCACAAAATGCGAATGTTTTAAGACAATAGCCACAAGGCGGATTCACTCGGATAAAAATATTTATATGATGTCTGATGAAACGGCAGATTTTAGTAAATTTATTAAAGAATATTATTCTGAAGATGATTTTGACAAGGATACTGAATGCAGTTCAAGAGAAAATGCCCTTAACGCATTTACAAAATTAAAAAGTATGGCGGATGATTTTGAAAATAATTCCAGAAATTTTGTAATTTACGGAGGAGTCGGCACCGGCAAAACTTTTCTTGTTTCCTGCCTTGCAAATTCTCTTATAAAAAGCGGACATTCAGTTGTATTTTTAACAGCATTCAGGTTCTTTAATATATTTGAAAACTATACTTTTCACCGTGATGAAGCGGAAGAAGGAAAATCTATACCTTCCTCGGACCCGATATTTAACTGTGACTTGCTTGTGATTGATGACATCGGAACAGAAATTCAAAACGCTTTCACCAACTCAAAGCTTTTTGACTGCCTGAATGAAAGAATACTTAATAAAAAGCCGACTGTTATATCTTCAAACTGGAGTCCCGCCTACATAAAAGCCGCTTATAGTGACCGCATATTTTCAAGACTTACCAAACATTATAAATTCTTAAAACTTACCGGCGATGACATAAGAATGGTTTTATAAGGATTGCACACCTAAAGGTGATAATCATAGATACATATTTACATTCAAGAATAAGGAGAAGAACAATGCCAAAAGAAGATTATATCGAGACTATCCCTGTGGGACCGCTTGGTATCATTTCACTGAAAGGCTGCACAAAACTTGGCAGCACCGTAGAAGATTACATAGTGGACTGGAGAAACGGACGAAATAACGAACATACTTCCACTCTTGCATTTTCCGGTTACCAAAGAGAATCTTATCATGTTGATGCAAAATTCCCGCGTTTTGGAAGCGGAGAGGCTAAATGTGTTATCACCAGTACGGTAAGGGGTCTTGATCTCTATATCCTTGTTGATGTATGCAACTACAGTATTACTTACAATATGAACGGCTACGAGAACCATATGTCACCGGATGATCACTATCAGGATCTTAAACGCGTAATTCAGGCTTGTGCAGGTAAGGCTCACCGCATAACGGTTATTATGCCTTTCCTATATGAAGGCCGCCAGCATAAACGCTCCGGCAGAGAATCTCTTGACTGTGCGGTTGCACTTCAGGAACTTATCCACATGGGCGTGGACAGTATCATCACCTTTGATGCACACGACCCGAGAGTACAAAATGCTATTCCTCTTAACAATTTTGATACTATTATGCCTACTTATCAGTTCATTAAAAGCATATTAAAAAATGTACCGGACATAAAGATGAATGCCGATAATATGATGATAATAAGCCCGGATGAAGGTGCTATGAACAGAGCCGTATACTTTGCAGGTGTACTTGGGGTAGATGTAGGAATGTTTTATAAGCGTCGTGACTATGCAACCATAGTAAACGGCAAAAACCCTATTGTAGCCCATGAATATCTTGGCAGAAAGCTTGACGGTAAAGATGTTATCATAGTTGATGATATGATTTCATCAGGCGAAAGTATGCTTGATGTGGCAAAGGAACTTAAAAAGAGAAATGCAGGTCGCATTTTTGTAGCTGCTACCTTCGGGCTATTCACAGACGGACTTGATAAATTCGATAAAGCTTATGAGGAAGGGCTTATCCATAAGGTAATCACTACCAACCTTGTATATCAGACTCCCGACCTTCTTAGCCGTCCTTATTATATAAGTGCCGATATGAGCAAATATGTAGCTCTTATTATAGATAAACTAAACCATGATTCTTCAATTAGCGAACTTTTAAGCCCAACCAAAAGAATAAAGAAGATACTTAAAAGATTCGGTCAAATTTGAAAATAATACTCATTTTCTAAATTAACTGATTTTTTAACAAATTGTTGAATTTTTTAGTGAAATTCACTTGTAAAACCTCCTTAAACTATGTATACTGTGAATGAACATATAAATATTTAAGGAGGTAATTAATAATGGCACATGTAATTAATGATGAGTGCATCAGTTGCGGAGCTTGCGCTTCTGTCTGTCCTGTAGAGTGTATTTCAGAAGGTTCTGTACATTATGAGGTAGACGGTTCTGCCTGTATAGATTGTGGAGCCTGTGAAGAGTCTTGCCCAACAGGAGCTATTTATTTGGAATAAGATTTTAATAACTATAAGGAGCACTGAGCATATTGACTCAGTGCTTTTTCTTGTTTACAATCTATGTAAAACATGGCAAAATATAGACATACTATAAAAGAGGTAATTAAATGGACAAAAAACTAAAATCTCCAAAACAAGTATTTCTAATCTGCCTGGTTGTAATTGTAGCATTTACCGCCAGTGCATTTATGTTTGCAGTTTCAAGCTTTAAGAATACCGGTGCTTATATAGAACAAACCACTGATATGACAGCCATGAATGTAATAAATGACATTAATTCAAATATTGAGGCATCTGTTCGTGCCGCAAAAGCTATAGCAGGAAATTCTTTCATAGTAGAATGGTCTAAAAAAGAGGCTGACCATGCAAACGACACCGAATACATCAAACAATTATATGATTATCTTAAAACTTCTCATGAAGGAAATAATTACAATTTTGTATTTTATGCCTCAAAGAAAACTGAAAATATATATTATCAGGACGGTGTCAGCTTAAAAATGTTAAAACAGAATGCGGATGACAAATGGCTTTATGACTTTATGAACTCTAATTTACAGTACCGTTTTACCCTAAATCCTTTTAAGTCAAAAACTGATACGGATAAATTATCTATGCTCATAATATATAAAATGACTGATACAAACGGCAATACTCTCGGTGCAATCGGAATGAGCATAAACTTATCCATAATGGAAAGAATCATTATGGAGCCCCGGAATAATTATAATGTCAGTCTTGCCTTTACCGATTTGGACGGAAATGTTATTATATCTAGGGAGTATTCCCTGCCGGAAGGTTCTAATATTTTTGAAAAAGGCGGGCTTTTTGAAGGAATTTCCAATGATTTTCTGCCTATTGAAGGAAGTGTCACGATAAAATGGCTTAGTAAAGGACTGTTTGATGTAAATAAGCGTTTCTGTGAAATGAGATATATTAAAGCATTTAACCGGTATCTTATAGTATATGGAAGTGGTGACACCATAATGAGGCTAAACAGAAATCAACTGTTTTTGCAGCTTGGAATGCTTGCCGTTTTACTTTTGCTTATGCTTGCAGTCATAATCAATACAATCTCTCAGTACCGTAACAGTATAATTTCACTTGCTACACTGGATGAGCTTACAAAGATTATGAACAGAAAATCATTTATGGCAAGGTTTGATTATTTTTCAAAACAAAAACTTTTGGAGGGTGGTCATCTCTTCCTTATAGATATAGATTTTTTTAAGACTATCAATGATACACTTGGACATACTGCAGGTGATGAAGCTCTCTCCTTTCTCGCAACAAAACTGACCGATTATATAGGAAAAGACGGATTTATAGCAAGGTGGGGAGGAGATGAATTTATAGGGGTTTTATTCTCTACCATAGAAGATCCCATAAGTAAAATCAGGGCTTTGTCATCAGAAATAGCTGAAACCAAAACCGGAAAACGACTGCATCTGACACTTAGCGTGGGCATAGCCCCTCTTGAGTATGGCTTGCCGCTTAATAAAGAAGTTGAAAAAGCGGATATCGCCCTCTACACTTCAAAGAAAAACGGCAGAAATCAGACAACCATGTATGATGAAAGTCAGACCGGAGCAGGACCGGAATATAGTAAGGAGCTTATTGAAAATTCTAAGAAATAGTCATGAAAAATAAAATTAAAATTATAGTAATCGCACTTATAATAGCAATAGTCATTGAATTGGGAGCTATAACTGCAATTCAGGCATATAAAATAATTAATGAAGCTATGACATTAAAAAATGATGAAGTAGCCGCACAAAGCAACATAAAACCTAAAAAAAATAAGAATTCGGATACTAAAAAATCTTCTTCATCGCTTATCGCAGAAGTTGAGCCTTCCCCGCCGGAAAAGCCTAAACTCGGTTTAGTAGATCCTTCTTATTTTGATGATGCCCTCTTCTTAGGCGACAGCCGTACGGTAGGGCTTAGAGCCTTTGGAAGCTTTACCAATTCAGCTTACTTTGCAAAGACGGGTATCAGTGTAAATTCATTTTTTATGTATCCCGCCCTGGATGAAGAAACCTCCCTTACGCTTACACGCACTCTTTCATTAAGGCAATATAAAAAGATTTATATAATGATCGGTGTAAATGATGCAGGGGCGGTGCCTCTTGCCGATTTTGAATCACAATTTTTCGATGCCGTAAGACAGATTAGGGAGTTACAGCCCGATGCCGTTATTTATATACAATCCATACTGGGAGTTACCAAAAATAAAGAACTAAGTGACCCTTATCATTATAACAATGCACATGTACTTGAGAGAAATGCTTTATTAAAATCTAAATGTGATGATGAAAAACTTGTTTATTTAGATGTATTTTCAGTATTTTCAGATGCAGAGGGTTATTTAAATTCCAATAACTCTTCAGACGGTCTACACCTAAATAGTGAAGATTATAAATTATGGTGTAATTATCTTTTAGAACATGCACTGCCTGTCAACTAAAAACAAATTTAATTCCAAAAGGCGAACATCTTTTATAAAAAGATGCTCGCCTTATATTTCAGTTAATATTTTTTTGATTGATTTAGTTGCAGTATAATGTCATTATTATCCATTTCCTTTACTGCTTCTTTTATACTGTGCATTGGAAACACCACCTATCTTTTTAATATTTCATATCCGCCGACCTGACCTTGTCGGCTACTTCCTTTATCAGTTTATTTTCTTGTTGATTATAATATATCATATCGCCTTTAATTTGTCAATACTATTTTTCTATTATTTTATACTTTTTTGAATATTAATTTTAAATAGAAGAATATTGTGTGTATTATATATTTATTTTATTATTTTTAGAAAATTTAGAGTATTGTTCTTCTTAATTCCTCATCGCTTAATGCACTAAGATAAGACGGAGCAATATCAAATACAGTTTTACAGCCGCTTATTCCCTCATTGTAAAGCTTATAAGCCGCCCTTATGTAAGCTGTTATAACTGAGCCTGTAAATTCAGGGTTTGAATCTAATTTAAGGCTGTATTCCACTATATGCTTATTTTCTTTATTAAAACCGGTTACACCGCTTCTAAGCACAAAACCTCCGTGTGGCAAACCTGTATGTTCTCTTTCCATTTCTTCTTCAGAAATAAAATGTACTGTTGTATTATAGTCACTGAAATAATTAGGCATATTTATAATTTCTCTTTCAATAGCAGCTTTATCAGCTCCCTCAAATACCACCACAAAGCATTCCCTAATATGCTTATCTCTGACTGATAATATCGGATTTTCACCGTTTCTTACACGATTTACCGCCGCCTCCACAGGGATAGTATATTGTCTTGCCTCCTTCACTCCTTTAATTCTTCTTATAGCATCAGAATGTCCCTGACTTACGCCCTTACCCCAAAAAGTATAATTCTCACCTTCCGGAAGCACCGAGGCGGATATCATTCTAAGCAAAGAAAACATTCCCGGATCCCAACCTACCGAAATTATTCCTACCTTGCCGGACTCTTTTGCAGCCTTATCAACATTTTCAAAATGCTCGGGTATCCTTGCATGTGTATCAAAACTGTCTACTACATTAAAATATTTCACATACTTAGGAGTCTGTTTAGGAAGATCTGTTGCACTCCCTCCTCCAAGTACCAGCACATCAATCTCATCCTTATAGTTTTCAAGCTCATCTACCCCAAATACCGGCACTTTGCTAACCGACTTAATGCTCTCCGGATTTCTCCTTGTAAATATAGCCACAAGTTCCATATCGTTATTTTGCAAAATGGCACTTTCCACTCCTTTAGAAAGGTTGCCGTAACCTAATATTCCTATTCTTATACTCATATCTTTCTCCTTATTTTTTGTTTATCCGTAACTTCTACTACTTGACACAGCCCTTCATTTTCACTATACTATTACTACCATGCAGCCGGGGAGATAGCGGTGCCCTGTACCTACAATCCGCTCCAGTAGGGGTGATATTCTGTCTGAGGGACAGTCTTTGCAGAGCCGCCCTAAATGAGGGATGTTGAAGTCTTGGTCTTACGCAATGAGAGCTTGTGAACCGTGTCAGGTTGGGAACAAAGCAGCACTAAGCAAAATCTTTCATGTGCCGTAAGGGAGCCTGGACTGAGTTTCTCATTTAGGTACCGTCTGTGAAACTGTATCGAAGCAGGATGCATGGTTTTTTATTTATTTTCCGATTTCTGTCGTTCTAATTTTTCCAGTTCTTCTTTTTTCCTTGTTTCCCTAAAAATAAGGTCATGATAAATAAAATCCACAATGGCTGCAAAAGGTATTGCAAGCAGGATACCTGTTACGCCCAAAATCCTGCTGCCTACTACAATGGATATAAGAATCCATACTCCCGGAACTCCGAGACTTCCTCCAAAAAGCTTAGGTTTAAGTATATATCCGTCTATTGTCTGAAGTACTATGGTAAAAATGATGAACCACAAGGCATGTAAAGGATTTACCAGCACGAGGATAAAACCTCCGATTATAGCCCCCACTATAGGTCCGAAAGTAGGAGCAAGATTAGTAACTCCCACTACCAGCGAAATAAGCACTGAATAAGGTATACCGAATATAGACATAAAAATAAAATTTGCTACACCCACTATAATTCCGTCTATTATATCAAATGCTATATATCTGATAAGAATGCTGTTACATCTCTCCCAAAAGCCTGCAAAAGCCTTATAATTCTCTGCTTTAAGTAACCTTTTTAAAAGTCTGCTGAATCCGTTTCTAAGCCTGTCCTTATCTGCAAGAAAATATATAGCAAGAAACATTGCTATAAATAAATCAAATATCGCCTTGCTTATGTTAATTGATGTAGTTAAAATTCCGTTAAAATTCTCAGTAATTTTCTTACCCAACAAACTCAGAGTATCATCACCGAACCTTATGACCCCGCTAATGTCTATATTTCTCTTTGCAGCCTCTATACTGATATTCTGCAATAAATTTTGCATGGTTTCTATATATGTATTTATATTTTTTACAAAAGTCTGCACACTTACAATTATCTGAGGTATCAAAGCCACCATTAAAAGAATTATAATAATTGCTATACCCACCAAAGCTGTAGTTACGGACATCCTCTTCCTTGTCTTTTCATTTTTAATATTTGCAAATACGGTTTCTCTGAGAAAAGTGACAAAAGGGTCTATGATATAAGCTATTATAAGACCAGTTATCAGAGGACTCAGTATTTTGTAAATAACCTTTATTCCTTTAAAAATATCCCCCAAATTTGACAGTAAAAAATATAAAATA
>CAUTOC010000058.1:0-12420 GCA_963539695.1 uncultured Catonella sp.
TTTAATCTTTGCTCATTCCGTTATCAACCGGCTAAAGTTGATAATTTTTACTGTTTTTAAGGATGTTCTTTCTCGCTATGCTTTGAAAGAACGACTTAAATTCTAAATTCATACTTCGCCTGCGGCTTGTATTCATTAAGAATTTAATGCCAAGGTTATACAAGTATTGCTACTCATACACATTCGTTTGAATTTTCAAGATTGTCTCACTATTTAATTATCAAAGTTCTCCGCCTCAAGAACCGCTTATTTACTATATTTCAAGTACTTTTAAGTTTTGGTCTCTTACGGGGCAATGAATAGTATTTTAACACATAACTGACATATTTGTCAACAACTTTTTTAAAGTTTTTTAAATAAATTTGACATGTAAATTTGATATTTCAATAACAATCTCTCTTGCTGCTAAAAATCACGCTTTATAGTAATAATTATTGAATAAATTTTCAGCAAAAAACTCTCCACAACCTGATTTTTCGGATATTGGAGAGTTTCTTATCAAATACTACTTAAAATTCTCATAAATATGTACTTCATTATTTTCTTTAATAACTATTCTATCCTGTTCAAACATACCATATCCATTTATAATTTCATAACTCCCTTTCTTATAATCCAAAAGATATACTTTCCCTCCTGCCAAAAGTCCAATTATGCTATCTGAAATTCTAATACATTTCTTTATATCATCACAGGATTCTATCTCAGGCAAAATTATATTTGCATAAGAACCATCTTCTTTTTTAAGATACATTGTTCCTATATTATCAGTGGTGTTATCTACATCAATGTCACCGATAATAACACAATCTTTATCTCCACCTATATAATTTGCAGTTCTTTCATGTTTAATTGGTAGTTCTGTTAAACTCTTATCATTAAAGTCATAATATAGAGTTTCCCATTTTCTGCCTTTCTCCAAATCCTTTCCTTTTTTATCAGCTATTTCAATCCTAAAAATAACCCCATCCTTGAATCCATCAAGTGCATACACTCTCTTTCCTTCTAACAACTCTCCCTGCTCATTTTCCTTATATTTATATTTTACTATCTCTTCAGTCTCTTTAGTTTTTAAGTTACATTTATTAAGAATCCCTACTCTTTTTTCATCATTACCTATATAGTAAACCAGGCTGTCACCAATAATTTGAGTCTCCATAAGTCTCCAGCCTATACCTTTGCATATTATTTCTCCACCATTTGCTCCAATTCTATGAATTGAAAATCTCCAGCCAGCTTCTTCTTTTTCCAACCCACCATCAAATCCTACTATCAAGTCACCTTCATATATGTCTTTGAAAATTCCATAAAAATTATTATTTACTTTATATACTTCTCTACTTCCTTTTTCATCAGTTATATAATAAGTCGTATCACACAAGCCGCCATCCAACATTTCATTATGTTTTTTAGATGATGAAAAATATACTCCTTTATCGCTATAACCCTCAAAATCACTATTTTTTACAGGCTCTATCACCTTCTTTACAGTTTCCTTATACTCAAATTTTCCTTTTTTCAACTCTGTAATAATTGTATCCTCAGTTATCTTTTTGTCAATTTCTTTTTCTAAACTATTAGATTGTGTATTGCCCTCTGTTTCCTTATTATCAGATATAACAGTACCTGAAGCTACATTGCTATTCTTTGAAGAACTTACCTTCTTTACACCTAAACTGCAAGAAAACAAAATAATTGCAGTCATTATAAATGATAATATTATTTTTCTCTTCATAACCATACTCCTCCAATAACCGGAAAATTTTTATTTTAACTATATCACTTATTTACCTTGCTTTAAAGTGAACCTCCCAATAATTTACAAAATTTTTACTCATCTTTTTCATATTTTTCAATCCCTTATATAAACCGAGAGGCTATA
Source organism: uncultured Catonella sp. (assembly GCA_963539695.1). GTDB lineage: Bacteria > Bacillota > Clostridia > Lachnospirales > Lachnospiraceae > Catonella. The sequence goes on from CAUTOC010000058.1 coordinate 1,883, forward strand.
CAACCCTCATAGAATTTTTGTTTATTATAAAAACTCCCTGATATTACCTAGGTAAAATCAGGGAATAATTTGATTTAATGAATTTTTACTTTATCGAGGCACTTCCTGCTGCTATGTTAGCTTCAAGTATGTATTTTTGTCCAAAGAAATATGTAATAAGCGGTGGAACGGTTAAAAACATAGCTCCTACCATTACCAGATGCCAATTTGGAACTGCATTTCCGGATGATGCCTGCATATATTTTAAGGCTACTGCAAGCGGGTATTTCTCTCTGCTCTGTATAAAAACCAAAGGTCCGTAGAACCAACCCCAGTTAAATTGGAAGGTAAATAAAGCAACTGCTATAAGTATAGGCTTCATCAGAGGAAGGACTATTCTTCTGTAAATTCCAAAATATCCTAACCCGTCTATTTTAGCAGCATCATCCAGAGTTGTAGGAATCGTCATAAAAAACTGCCGCATAAGAAAAATATTAAATGCACCTCCACAAAAATTAGGTACTATTATAGGAAGGTAGGTGTTCAACCAATTTAATTTTTTAAATAACATAAACTGTGGTATGATATAAACATCTTGTGGTATCATCAATGTTGCTAAAAGCATTAAAAATAATATATTCTTCCCCTTCGCCCTCAGTCTTGCAAAGCCAAATGCTACAAACGAACTTGAAAATACCTGTCCAACCATACAAAAAAACACAAAAACTATACTGTTTATCAAATGTTTTCCCATGGTTGAATTCTTTTCAAATATTTTTAAATAATTCTCAAAATGAAATTCCTTAGGAATTAAAGTAAATGCTCCCTTTACATTAGTTGCATCTGAAGCCAGCGAAATTGAAATCATAAAAATAAAAGGTGAAATAAACATTATCCCAATAAGAATAAGCAAAATGTATACTACTGCTTTTTCAATCGGCTTTCTATCGTTTCCCATTCTTTTTCACCTCTCCTTCATAAAATACAAATACAGCAGAAGAACGGAACACAATGGCACTAAGGATTATAATTATAACAAAAATTACCCAACCAAGTGCACAGGCATATCCCATTTCAAAATCCGAAAATCCTTTCAAATATAAATAGTTGCTTATCATCATAGCTGCATTGTTTGGCTTATAATATCCGTCCGTAAGCACATAGGATTGAGTAAACACCTGTAAAGAGCCGATAAGTCCGGTAATAAGATTGAAAAACAATACCGGTGAAATAAGAGGTACCGTAATTTTCCAAAACTGTTTCCAAATACCTGCTCCGTCAAGACTTGCTGATTCATACAAAGCCTTAGGTACACCATTTATAGCTGCAAGTACCAGCACAAGACTTCCTCCGCCCTGCCATAATCCCATAAAAACAATTACATATTTTATGAGATTTTCATCATAAAGCCAGGAAAGCGGTTTTATGCCAAACAAACCTAAAAATTGATTTGCTAAACCTATCTGTGTATTAAATATCCAAAAGAATACAAACGCTACCGCTGTAAGCGGAACCAGAACAGGTAGATAATAGATAGTCCTGAAAATCTTCATTCCACGAATCTTATAACTTAATAAAAATGCAAGCAATAAAGAAATTATAAGAGAAAGCGGAACGGTTAAGCCTGCATAAAAAAATGTATTCAATAAACTTTTATAAAAATTTTTGTCTGCCGTAAAAATCTTTATATAATTTTTAAATCCTACAAAATTAGCTTCTCCAAACATGTTCCAGTCTGTTAAACTGTAAAATAAAGAAGCTATCATAGGACCAAGAGAAAAAAATAAAAATCCTAAAACCCATGGCGAGACAAAAATATAAAACCAAATTGCCTCTCTCTGTGCTGCTTTCATTTTGGAGCCCATAGTCTCCCTCCTTCTATTCAAGCAGGGGCTGCCACGGCGGATCTTATCCGTCACGACAGCCCCCGTTCTTAAACACATAGTTTCTTATTTTATTACATCATTCAACTCTTTTTCTATCTTTTTAAGTGTTTCTGCACAATCTCCCCCTTCTGCAAATAAAACACTGAAATTCTCATCAAATACACGCTGTATCTCATTCCACTTAGGGTGAAGAGGAGGAGAAACTATTATATCGGCTGATTCTGCAAAAGCATTAAAATTCATATTTCTTCCCTCTGCCCAAGCAGGTTTTAAGAAAAGATCGCTTTGAAGAAGTTCGACATTTGCAGGTGCATCCTGTTTATTTTCTACTATAGGTTTCTGTCCGTCAAGGCTTGTAAGAAATTCAATGGCACGAAAAGCTGCATCTACATTCTTGCATCCCTTAGGTATAGCAAGACCGCTACCGAATGAAAAGGTTGCTCCCACCTTATTTTTCCACATAGGTGCCATATCCCAGTTAAGCCCTTCTACACTTTCAAGAGAACCTACATTCCAGAAGCCTGTTATATTTATAGCACAATGTCCCTGTGCAAACAGCGGATCAGGCTGTCCGTCTTTAAGTCCAAAACGGCTGTAATCATCTGCGGAAGGAGCTACTTTGTACTTATGTACAAGATCATTATAGAAGTTTATTGCCTCTATATTCTCAGGTGAATTAACTGTCACATTTTCAAGATTACTATCTAGAATACTTCCACCATTCTGATACATAAAGCTCATCCACCAAGGCCACCATCCACCTGCTGCAAATCCATACTGCTCTACAACACCATCCTTTGTTATTGTAAGCCTCTTGGCAGCTTCAAGCAAATCTTTCCAGGTCCAGTCTTTTGTAGGGTAGGATACCCCGGCAGCATCAAACATATCCTTATTATAGTACACTATCATAGCCCCACCTCTGTCAGGCATGGCATACAGAGTATTCTGCCAAGTATAAGCAGATGTTGCAGTTCCAAATCTCTTTGTAAGATCAAGTCCTGTACTTTCCGAAAGCTTGGATAAATCCTCTAATACTCCTTTAGACGCATAAGAATTACTTGCTTCTCCTACCTGTATAATATCAGGCGCCTCTCCGGATGCTATCATAGTTTGTATCTTAGTATCATAACCATCATTAGGAATCGCCATAACCTCTAATGTTATATCCGGATATTTTTCATGTACCAAAGCCGCTCTGTCTTCATAAGTTTTAATATCATTCTCGCTTCCCCAGCAAGCCATCTTAATATTTACAGCCTCTTTAGGTGTTTCACTCTCCTTATCGGTCTTTGACACAGAAGTGGTCTTTACATTCCCTTTTGAAGCAATGTCATCCTTTTTAGAAGAATTGTCACCGGAAGCCGCTCCACATCCGGATAAAAACAATCCTGCAACCAAAGTAGCTGCTAAAACACGCAAATTTAATTTTTTCATATACTACCTCCTCTTTCTCAATTACTGCTATATACAGCAATAGTTTTTGTAAACATCCCTTAGTTATAAATTTATGAAACCCATTTCATATTTTGATTATAGTAAGTTTATAGCATTATGTCAATACTTTTTTGCACTTTTTTGAAATGGGTTTCAAAATTATCTATATAAAATCATGTTTAATTTTAATTATAAAGTACTACTGCAAGAGTCCTTTATTAATACCATTGTATCTACAGTATATTTTCTTTTTACCTTCTCTCCAAGCGTAAGCTTATCTATAATTTCTATAGCCTTTGCACCAAGCTCCATGTAATTTTGCGAAACAGTTGTTATTCTGGGGCGAACTGCTTCTGTCATATATATCCCGTCAAAGCCTGTAACTGATATATCTTCCGGAACTCTGAGCCCTCTATCTTTAGCTGCATTTATAGCACCTATAGCAGTAAAATCATTCACCGCCATAACCGCGGTAGGCAACTCTTTGCAGTCAAGCAATTTTTTCATACTTTCATAACCGTCTTCTACTGAAAAATTACTTGTTATCAACCATTCTTCTTTGCTTTGAAATATTCCCTGTTTCACAGCTTCCAAAAATGCTGTATGTTTTATGTCTGTCGAAGTAATCCCCTTTCTTCCTCCTATAAAGCCTACCTTTTTATGCCCAAGAACTGCCAGATACTTGATAAGTTCCTGCATTCCACCCTTTTCATCAGCAGCCACATGATAGCTTTTTACCCCTGACATAGCTCCATTTATGAACACAACCGGAATTTTCTGTGTTATTGCTTTAAGTTCTTCTGCCTGCCCCCTGCCTGATTTCTTCTCATTCGCTCTGCCCCCCATAATAACTATACCGTCTACCTGCTTTTCGCGTAACATGTCCAGATACAGGGATTCAACTCCTGTGCGATTCATCTTATTATCATTCATAGAATTGCATAAAATCATTGTATACCCAAGACTTAACGCCTTTTTTTCAGCCTCTAGGAATACACCTGAAAAAAACGGATTTGTGATATCCGGTACTATAAAGCCTATTGTTTTTGTGGCTTTATTTATAAGACTTCTTGCAAGAGCATTAGGCTTAAAATCGTTTTCTTTTATTATACTTAAAATTTTTTCTTTCTTATCTTCCTTTACTCTTGCATTTCCTGTCAAAACCCTCGATACGGTAGCCGGAGATACTCCCGCCTCCTTCGCTATATCATAAATCGTCATTGTTTTTTCCTGCATACTCTTCCTACTTTCTTTGTCTAATCCCAAATTATTCACGAAACATCTTGTAAAATATCGTAATCAAGCCACAAGCCCCCACTACGATATTTTACAGATGTTTGGTAATATCTCCCGTAGTCACAGACTGAAAATCGTTTATCCTAATGTATTATGCAGAGTAAGAGGTCTGTGACCTATGGCGTGAATTTTTTTTTTGGGGGGGGAGTTAACCTATTTTTTCAAACAATAAAGTTGTAATAGAATACGGCGTAAGCTCATATTCACCATTAACCACCTCATTTATATTATCTAAACTCTCTGTTTCAGAGGTTTTGTATATAGCACAGCTTTTCCACTTTTTAATACTTTCAGAAGAAAATTCTAAGATTTTTGACAATTCGCTGTCATTCAAAGCCACAATTACAAGTTTTCCTTTTTCTTCATCTTCCGCTATAACCAAATCCGAATTTTCACTATCTAATATATTCATTCCGGGTCTTATAAATTTAGCATAATTTCCCAAAACATAGTACTGTTTTGTTAAGAAAAATTCTTCCTCTCCTTCAAAATTGGCATGCATAAGACCATGATTATGCTTCATCAGTTCATTTTCTACAGCCTGCCAATAAATCCAGGAAGTCGCTTTCATTTCATTTAGATGAACTCCTATATTTTTTGCAAGCTCTATTCCTCCACTCATGTCACTGTGGTTATGTGAAGCATTTCCTCCACAGCTTATTTCAGACATACAAAGCGGCTTACCTAAATGTTTTGCTACTTCACATAATTCTTTTCTGCTCTGCTCATTGCTAAAATATGAATGAGTATTTATCTGTTTTACCTGACTTAATGCTTTTTTTGAATAATGATTAAGACAATATATACTCTCAAAGGTACTCCAACACTCCGGTGCACTTATTCCTGTATTTTTAAGCCCTGTCTTTTCTATTGCATCTGCCAAAGCTCCAATCAGCTTACTCTGCTCTTCCACATCAAAATGACAGCCTTCCTGATCATTTTCACTCTTCCACCAAAAAGAAACAGGCTCATTAAATGGTGCTATGGTCGATACATTTATATCAAGTTCTTTTTCAATAGCCAGTGCACAATCAGCTAAATACCCGGCTAAAGCCTCTGTCATTTCTTCTTTAAGATTGCAAAGACCGTCATCAGCTCCCGCAGTAGATGGGTATTTAAGCATACTTAACGGTGGACTGTTTAAAAAAATCTCAAGAGTATCAAGCCCATATTTCACCGCCTTCTTTAAGATACTTAGCTGTGCTTTATCTGCCTCTAAATCTAAACTGCCGTCTTCTGTTAAAATGCAGGGCATATCCGCTCCAACCCTAAAATTTTTCTTATTTGGAGGATTTGCTCCACCTCCTAAATTATAACGCAGAATATTTAGTCCCAATCCATTCATCTTATCAAAAAGCAGACTGCATATTTTTTCTACATTTTCTTTATTTTCCCATCTCCCTATCACATTTCCCCACCAGCAAAGAGAAGTGCCCCAACCTTCAAATTTTCTGCTTTCTCTTTGCAAAGAAATATCAACTGATATTTTTTTATTGCTTGACATAATCTCCTCCGTATTTATTTATTTGAAATGGGTTAATTAAATTATATGAAATGGGTTTCAAAAAGTCAAGATAATATCTTTTCGATTTATATTTTACACATAAAACACAGGGATGTAGATACAATTTCAGACAAATACAACATTAAAATTCATAAGTAAATTCTTTTGCAAGCAAGCATGCACCGAATTTTTATACTTTTGACACTCGTAACATAAAATATGATATTCCTGAAAATAATACTGCTACTATAGTCATTGCAAAAATACCTTTTAGAAAACCTATAAAATGAAATTTATAATCCTTATTTCCCTCACAGTTTTCAGTTCCCGGAAGCACAAAATACTTAATCCTAAACAGGCAAATGAACAGCCAGTCAACGATTACTAAATCCACTACATTCCAAGTCATACAAACAATCCAAAGATGAATAAATATTCTAAAAAATGATAATTCTTCACCCCTATACATTAAAACTGCAAAAGCAATAAGTAAACCAAAAAGTATAACAAAACTTATGACCCCAAAAATAACTCCATTTAGCTTATGTTTTCCTGTAAGTTCCGGAAGTTTTGCTACCTTTCTTGCTGCTTCCGGATAATCATGCTCTATAGTAAACGGAAATATTCTTACCGATATAGCCACCATAATAATCCACAACAGCGACCAGGCCGCCGACTCTAAGAATATTATTTGAAAATTCAATCTCTTACTCCTCCATCTATTATTGTTTTAATTTGCCATATAAACACAAGTCATAAAGCTTGCCATCTTTATAAACAGCATTTTTACGCACACCTTCACTTTCAAAACCATTTTTTTCAAGCACACGCTGCGATGCAGTATTAGGCAAATAAACAGTTCCCGATATGCGTACTATATCTAGCCTATCAAAAGCAAGCTTACAGATTTGTTTTACTGCTTCTGTCATTATACCTTTAGACCAGTTATCTGTAAGCAAAAAATATCCTATTTCACTATCTTTACATCTGACATCTGATTTTTGTTCAACCGAAATATTCCCCACAACCTTATCATCTACAACAATAGCCCTGAATATACCATCCTTACCGTCATGTTCCGTTGTCATATCAAACCAAAAGTCTGCATCCTTCTCAGTATAAGGATACGGTATGCGATTAATTTTATTTTCATAGCTAATCCCCTTAAAGCCATTTAATTTTTCAAGTATTTCAGGTATAATATCACTTTATACACATTATTTCAACTATAACTACAATATTTTTATATTATTTCAATTTTTATTAAAATATTCTATATACTTCCCACCTCATTACCTGTCTATCTGACAACTGTTACTTACATTTTACTTTAAGTCCTTTAAGATAAGTTTTCTGCTCATCTGTAATCCTATAGCTTTCCACCGCTTTTTGAATAGCCTTATTATGTGTCCAGGTATCAAGTTTCTTATTTTCAATAAACGGAAGTATCTGCCCATACTGCTTTGCAAGTGCTGTAGCAAAATACCAGGCGGTCATCATATTTATATAATACTCCTCAGACCTTATCTCTGCTACCATCTCAGGATATGCCATGTCAAAATCTTCATCTAAGAAATGCTCCATAAGCATACCTATACCAAATCTGACTGTGTATGTTTTATCTGACCTTATCCATTCTCTTATATGCGAGAGAAGTTCCTTGTGATATTTCTTAAATACTTTTGGCGAAAGCTGATCACAGGTTGCCCAGTTATCTATATAAGGAAGGAAGTTCTTTACTTCTTCAAGGCAAACTCCAAAATCCTTTATTTCTGCAAGTATAAAAGCATGAAGCTGATTTTCATCAAAATATTTATGCGGAACTGAATGTAAAAATTCTCTCACATCTTCTCTTTTAACAAGCTGTTTAGCGTACTTTCTAAGTTCAGGCGTTCTTACACCGATCATGGTCTCCTTGTCAACTGTAGGAATCAACTTGCTGTTAAAATCTCTGTATTTTTCATCCTGCATTTTAAATAATTCGTTTTTTATCTCATTTAAAATCATAGCAGTCTCCTCTTCAAACCTTCAATATCCAATTAATAGTTAAACCCCTGACCTTATCTGATAAAATTTACAGATAAAATCAGGAGTTATCCTTAATTCCTCTTTGGTCGTTTCTTCAAAAATTTTCCTACATAATGTCCAATTACTGTAAATAAAATCATAATTGCCAAATAATCAATAAAAAAGTATACTTTGGGCTCTTTAAGATCAAAATACGCCTTCATAGTACACATAAACATATACTGTATAAAATTTCTTTTAATAAAGGCATAAACTCCATATACTGCAATTCCAAGCGGTATAAAAGTTAAAATCTTTTTTATCTCCGGTTTTATATCTTTTTTCTTAAATATTGCATTAGTCATAGCCTCTACATGAAGTCCCAAATGGAAGTTCATCAGTACATAACACCAATAAGCCAAAACTAAATGTGTTGCTCTTGCTAATTCTGCTGTCCAGGTAAAAGGAAGTTGCTTATATAAATATCTTGAAACAACTATTCCTGATATAGGTTCTAAAAGCATAAGTATCAGCAAAATAACATTCAATACTGTAAGGCAGGTTCTGTGTGGTGTATATTTCCCTCTAAATGCGGCTTTCCACCAATTTTTATGAAACCAGTTGTGAAGAATAAATAATGCGAACATAAGTAATCCAATCAGTTTATGAAAGTTTTCTCCCAATAACGCATAAGCCATAAGTAATGGAAGTAATATCACCATAAGCATATCTATAATCTTATTTATTTTATTTCTATTTTTTGTTTTACTCAATTTACCGCTCCTATTTCCTAAATTCAATTTTATCACCAAAGATTTTCCACACATTATAAGCTATTTTTCAAAAAAATCATAGTATTAAAATGTATACTTTTACATACATTCTTTTTTGCAGTTTTTCAACTTAAATACAACAAAAATTTTTTTACTTCTTCAAGGCATAGCTTGAACCTTTTTATTTTTACGAATATAAACACATTAAACTAATATAAATGCTACTTTTCCAAAAGGAAATCAATTATATTTTTATGAATGACACCATCCCTGCTAAAATCAATCTTGTCCATTGACAAAACATATTTAGGAAAATTATCTTCTACTAAATTATAAATACCAAACTCTCTTTCTCTTGTATCTTCATTTTCCATAAGATAAGAAATCTGATAATAACACAAGGCTCCATCCTTTTCCACTATAAAATCAATTTCTTTGTCCTTTACTTTCCCTATTTTTAAATTATATCCCCTTGAAATTAACTCTATACAGACAATATTTTCAAGTGTTCTTTCTATATATTTAGTATTTGAAAAGCCTTTTGCCTGCCTAAAACCATGGTCTGTAAGATAATATTTTTCATCTACACTAATTATCTTTTTACCTACCGTATCATATCTTGAAATTTTCTTTATAATAAATGCGTTTCTGCAATATTCCAAATAATTAAGTATGGTATCAACGGAAATTTTTCTGTCTTCACTTTTAAGATATTTTTTTATGCTATTAGCCGAAAATGTATTACCGATATTTTCCAAAATATAAGCTAGTATCCTCTCAAATAAGTCCACATCTCTTACATTGTTATAGCGTAAAACATCTTTAATCAATACAGTATTATAAACATCACTTAGATACTTTAAGCTAGGCATTTCATCAAGATTAAAATATTTTAAAAACGGCATACCTCCAACTTTTATGTAATTATTAAAATATTCTTCATTTGATAGTCCCAAACCTTCAAATGCTTCTATAAATTCATTAAAGGTAAATGGCTGTATTTCAAATTCAACATATCTTCCTGCAAGTAAAGTCGCTAAATCACCTGAAATTAGAGTAGAATTAGATCCGGTTATATATATATCATAATTTTCATTCAGTCTTAGCCCATTAACAACCTTCTCCCAATTATTTACAAGTTGTATCTCATCAAAAAAAATATACTGCTTTTCATTTTTTTTAAGTAACGGTTTTATATATTCCAGCAATTTTCCTGCTTCATTTATCCCAAATAGTTCTATATTTTCAAAATTTAAGTATATCTTATTTTCTTCAGGAATATTGCTTAAAATTTCATTTCTAATGATAGTTAAAAGTGTTGATTTCCCAACTCTCCTCATACCTGTCAACACTTTAATTACAGGTTTATCAATAAACTGTTTCAATTTATCAACATACCTTATTCTATTTACATAGTTTTTATTCTCCATCTGAGCCACCTCCTTTTATCTATTATAAACGATAAAAATCTAAAAATCAAACTCAATTTCGATTATAGTCGATAAAATTTATTATTATGATATAATTTCGATTATAGTCGATAAAATTTATTATTATGATATAATTTCGCTTATAGTCGATAAAATTCAGCATTAAAAATAATATATGATACAAGTGTCAAAAGTATAAAAATTCGATGCAAGCTTGCTTGCAAGAGAA
>CAUTOC010000059.1:0-12290 GCA_963539695.1 uncultured Catonella sp.
CTATATCAAGAACGGTTGGTATGACCGTCTATAATGCGGATAAAATCACAGACTACAAGTTCCACTATCAGCCTGACTATTTAGATGTTTCCAACATCAGAACAAAGTAAATTAAGATTTGCTTAATGCTTGCTACAAATCATTCTTTTGTAGCAAGCTTAATTCAAGTGTACGGACACTAGTTTCTATAGTTTTACTATTTCTCTAATGTCATCCTAACCACACTTTCCACATGCACCCCTCTTGAAAACTGATCCACCGCCTGCACTTTCTCTAACCTATACCCCCCATCCTTGCAAAGCACATTCAAATCCCTCGCAAGTGTAGCCGGATCACAGGAAACATAAACCACTCGGCTCGGCTTGTAGTTAATTATAGTTTCCAGCAGCTTTTTGTCACAGCCCTTTCTTGGCGGATCTACCACAATTACATCAGGTTTTGGGAGTTTCTTAGCCTCATCTTCCGCCTTGCCTACTGTAAAATACACATTTTCCATTCCATTTAATTTAGCATTCTCCTTAGCATTCTCTACCGCTTCCGGAACAATCTCCACGCCATACACTTCCTTAGCCTTCTTTGCTAAAAACAAACTTATAGTCCCTATACCGCAGTACAAATCCCAAACTACTTCCTCCCCCGTAAGCTCTGCAAACTCCAAAGCTTTACCATATAGTTTTTTTGTCTGTTCAGGATTTACCTGATAAAATGAAAATGGAGAAATCTTAAACTTTATATCATCTATCATATCCACTATATAAGGCATACCATATATACATTTTAATTCATCTCCAAAAATAACATTAGTAACTTTCTTATTTATATTCATGCAAATGCAGGTTATCTTTACATCACTCCTGCCTTCAAATGCTTTAAGCAACATATCCGTAAACTCAGCTACATTAGGCAAAGTATTTCCGTTTATCACTACACAAATCCCTATTTCACCTGTAGCAAAACCCTTTCTTGTCATTATATGGCGGACTAACCCCCTCACCTTTTCAGGTTTTCTCGTCTTAGGGTTTATTTTCTCCTCATAGGCGGATATTTTATATTTCTTCATAAATACCTTTAGCGTATCTAAAATAAGCTCATTTTCCTCTACCTGAATATAACACCTTGTCGTATCCACTATCTCATGACTTCTATTGGCATAAAACCCTGTAACTGTTTCGCCGTTTTTATCTACACCGACCGGAAACTGAGCCTTATTCCTATAGTGCATAATTTTTTCACAGCCTATTATAGGAAGCATGGGTATCTCTTCATCCTTAAATCCGCCTATACGCTTTATGCAGTTAAACACCTTTTCCTGCTTAAATTTTAACTCCGCCTCATAAGATAGGTGTTGGAACTGACAACCTCCGCACCTTTTTGAAATAGGACAGACAGGTTCTATTCTATCCGGCGAAGGCTCTATTATGTACTCACATCTTGCATAGCCGAAGTTTTTTCCTGTCTTTACGACTCTAGCTTTTATCCTATCTCCGATAACTGTATCCTTTACAAAGAGGGTATAACCATTTACATGAGCTATACCCTCTCCTTCACTGCCTATTGCCTCAATTTTAAGTTCTAAAATTTCATTTTTCTCAAACATATTATTCCTTATTCTTTGTAGCTATTCTTATATTTGACTCAAAAAGTTTATTGTAGCCAAGCCAGTCGGTTCTTCCCTCATTTACCTCTAAAAGCTCTGTAAATGTCTCCATCTTAGCATCCATATTGTCTGCAAGACTAAGTGCAAAAGCTTCCATAAGTGCCGGCATTTTAGGAGAGCCGAATTCCAACGAACCATGATGCGATAAAATACAGTGAATAAGTTCGTCTGCCTGTCTCCTTGGAAAACCTTCAATTTTGTTAATTTTTTCACTAATCATATTTGCACCGATGTAAATATGACCTAAAAGCTGACCTGAGTCTGTATATTCATTGGTTGGAAAAGCACTTAATTCAACCATCTTACCTATGTCATGAAGTGGTGCGGCTGTTATAAGCAAATCTCTGTTAAGCATAGGATATTGTTTAGACATAAAATCACAAACCTTTATCACTCCTAGAGAATGTTCTAAAAGTCCGCCCACGAAACTATGATGAACTGTTTTTGCAGCTGAGTGATTCTTAAATTTATCTGAAAATTCCTCATCCCTGAAAAATGAATCAATAAGCTTTTTATAATACGGTGTTTTTACTGTGTCCAGTATCGTCAAAAGTTCCGCATACATTTCTTCTCTATTATACTTTGACGTAGGTATATAATCCGCTAAATCATACTCACCTTCACTACATCTTCTCGCTCTGATAATTTTACCCTGTAAGGCTCCCATATATACTGAAACCTGTCCTTGCACACTGATAAAATCTCCACCTGTAAAATCCTCTATTCCGTTTGAATTTGTATCCCAAACCTTACCGTCAAGACTTCCTGTTTTATCCTGTAAAATCAGTGAATAATAGGGTTTATCATTTTTACTTCTAAGCTCCTTTTTCTCCTTGCAATAATAAATTCCGTTAAGCCGGTCTCCGTCTTTTATTTCTTTTATATATCTCATTTTATTCCCCTGCTGTCTCCTATTTCTATTTCTACTTCTATTTTCTTTCCTTCATTTCTGGTTACCCTATATATAAGAGCCTTCACCTTATCCTTAGGTTTTTTACTCTCAAGTAAATTTTCATAATCAGTCATATTTTCTAAATGTGTATCATCTAACTCATAAATTATGTCACCTTCTTTAATTCCTGCATCATAAGCAGGCGAGCCTTTGGATACGCTGCCTACAAGAATCCCGCCTGAAATCCCTGTTTTATCCTCTGCCCCCTCAAAAGCTTTACTTTTTATACCGATATAAGGTAGCGGTTCATCATTTATCATTTTTTCAAGAAAAGTCATCATTTTAGAAATGCTTATAATCTGTGTCGCATCAGAACTTCCCTTAAAATATATACCTATTACATTTCCGTCAAAATCCACAAAAAGTGCATCAGCACTCTTAGAAATACTGATATTAGTAAATTGAGAATCCAAACAATGGTCATCCATGCGTATAATCGCTTCAGTTGCGGTTATAACTCCGGGTAATACCGAATAGATATTCCCATTCGGATTTCCTATAGCCATTATAGGCTCACCTATACTTTTATGGCTTATCTTACCAAGTTTAAGCGGCTCTATTTCATCTTTTTTCGCAATCCCTTTAAGATTTACCATTACAAGTGCCAGTTCCAGTCCTGCATTATAATTCTTTATAGTTCCGTCTGTAAGAAATCCCTGCTTAAACTTAACTTTTATATTATCTGCCTCTTTTATCCCTTTATAGCTTGTTAAAATATACGCCACATCATTTTGAACGGCAATTATATATCCTGCCGCCTTATTTAGTGCATTATACGGATTTTCAAACCAGTCCTTCCCTTTAACTACAGATTGAACCTCAACTACAGACTCATTTTGCTTACTTGCAAGTTCACCAAATTTGCCAAGCACCTGTCTGTAATCTGTTAAATCCGCATATACTCTTTTTTCAATTATCTTCACCTGCTTTTTATCCTTTACAGGTTTTGGCGGCTTAGTTTCTTTGACTGCACCTTTTGATACAGCCGCTGCACCCGTAGCTGTTTCTTCTTTTTTCCCAAGCTCGACCACGGTGTTTTTCTTAAATATATTAAAATGTTTAAATACCTCTCCCGATACTTCAAATACAACTCTTTCAACAATCCCAAATATTGTCCCAAACACAATAACTGCTATGAGTCCAAGCAAAAACTTTTTCACGGGATGAATTTTCTTTGGAACTATTTTTTCATTAATAAATTTATAATCCTTGTCATCACTCATAATTATACCCCTGATTTACTAAGCGTGAATACAAACTCCGTTCCTGCATTTTCAGTACTTATTACATCTATTTCTTCTCCATGGGATTGGATTATCTCCTTAACTATAGCAAGCCCCAAACCGCTTCCTTTCTTATCCTTCCCCCTTGAAGAATCCGTTTTGTAAAAGCGTTCCCATATTTTTTTAAGGCTGTTCTTAGGTATTCCTATTCCATAGTCTTTTACCGATATAATAATTTTATTTCCCTTCGACCTTGTGCTTATATTTATATCCGAATCATTATGACTAAACTTTATTGCATTATCTATCAGGTTGTAAAATACCTGCTCAACTTTCCCCTTATCTGCCGTCACTAAAGCTTCATCACCTTCAAATATAAGATTAAGCGAAATATATTTTTCCCTGCACCTACCCTCAAAAATCTCCACTGTCTGCTTAATCATACTGTGCAGATCAAATTCCTTCATATCTAAGAGAGCCTGCCTGCTGTCAAATTTTCCAAGTTCAATAAGTCCGCTTGTAAGCTTTGTAAGTCTGTCAGTTTCAAAACATATAGTATTTAAGTATTTATTATATAATTCCGGAGGTATGGTTCCGTCTATCATTGCTGTTGCAAAACCCTTTATAGAAGTTAACGGAGAACGGAAATCATGTGAAATATTTGAAATAAATTTTCTCTGATATTCTTCCATAAGACTCAATTCTTTTGCCATATATTCAATAGTATCCATTAAATCCTTAAATTCATCATGTCTGTTTTGCTGCACACTAAGTTTATAGTCAAACTTCCCTTTTGCATACTCTCTTGCCGCCTTAATTACAGCTCGTAGCGGAACTATTGATATTCTATATAAAAACAACAGTGCAATTAAAAAAACCGCTCCCAATATCAGAAAACAGATATTTAAGGTATCTATACTGTAAACAGCATCTTTGCCAAGCTCCGACATTTCCATAGAAAGCACAACATAACCCTTTAGTACAAAGTCTATGTCAATAGGGTATACTACTGCAACTACCGTGCTTGACGACAATTCCTTTATATTGCCGCCTACATAAGAGTCCTTGGCAAGCAACCACCCCGGTAACTTTTTCTTGTTTTTATTTTCATCAAAAGCAGAACCTCTGCTGTCGGAAACTACCTCTCCTGCAGCATTTACAATCATAATTCTTGCATCTGCAAATGTATCTATAGTTTTCAGCCCATTATCCACATCAAATAGCGACATGTTTCCGGAATAATATCCCTTCATATAGTCACCGGTAATAATTTCAGCTTCAGTCTTCATAGATTTTATCCTGTCTTCAATAATTCCGTTCCTGATACGCCCTGCTCCCACTGTATTTAGTATGATAAGAGAACTAATAACTATGAGGAGATAGCAAACCAGATATTTAAAAAATAGATTTGCTTTCATACATTATACCTTCATCCGATTGTAACTTCATACAAATACAGTATAGCGAAATTTACAGGAATTTACAAGAATTATGTGTGTTTATTTATCCTCTACCTATTTGATTTTACTTTGAAATCTGCTTTATGTTTTCAGATATCTTACTTAATATATTAAAATAATCCTTGAATGTTTTTGCCGAGCATTCAGGGTTTTTAATCACTATACCTTCCCTTCTTAGCCCGATAAGTGAAAATGCCATAGCCACACGGTGATCTTCATAAGTTTCTATTTCAACTTCTTCCTTCAAACTTAAATTTGAAGGAAAGACAGTTATTTCGCCTTCTCCCATTTCGGTTCTTATTCCAAGTTTTTCAAGTTCTGTGCTTATTGCAAGCAGTCTGTCTGATTCTTGCAAGCGTATATGTGCTACACCGGTTATCTTTGTCGGGCTTTTTGCAAATACACTGACGGCAGCCAATGTAAGGCTTTGATCCGAAAAACTGTTTAATTTAGCCTCTATTCCTTCATATTGTCCATTTTCTGCACCTTTAAGCATAATTCCATCCGGCTCATCAAAAATTTTTGCTCCCATTTCGGTTAAAAGTTTAACAAACTCCAAATCTCCCTGCAAACTGTTAAGATGTACTCCATAAACCTGAGCCTTACAACCAAGTATTTGTGCCATCGCATAAAAATAACAGGCTGCTGAAACATCAGGCTCTATATCATACTCACCTGCTATATAAGTATTTCTTTCCTTTAATACATAAGAAACTAAACCATTTTCACAAACTGTATCCACCTTAGCACCAAAACTTTTCATTACCTTCACTGTCATATCTATATATGGAAGGCTCTCTCTGCCTCCCGTTATATTCACTTTCAGCCCGTCTTTAAGTAAAAATCCTGTCATTATAACCGCACTTAAAAATTGACTGCTAATTTCTGTACTTAAACTTATGTTTCCTCCATTTACCTCTCTTGAGTCAAGTGTAAATGGGAAATGTCCCTCTTTTTCAACATATTTTATAATAACTCAAAGAATTATCAGTGCATCTAGTAAGGGTTTCATCGGGCGTTTTTTCATTTGTTCAGCAGAATCCAAATGATAAATTCCTCCGCTAAAAGCAAGCAATGCAGTTATAAACCTTGCTGCCGTTCCTGCATTTCCTACATTTATACTTGTACTTTTTATAGGAAGTATTCCGCCGCAGCCGTATACTTCAATAACTTCTTTTTCTTCGTCAGTTTCCGTCCTTATTCCAAGCCTATTCAGACAATCTGTCATATTTTTTGTATCATTTGAGAAAAGTGCTCCGGACAATCTACTTTTTCCTTTTGCAAGTGCTGCAATCAAAAGTGCTCTGTTAGTTATACTTTTTGAACCGGGTACTTTAGCTCTAATCACATTATTGCTGCTTATCTTATTGAAAATACTCTCAACCTTATATTTTCCCATCTAATTCTCTCCATATTAAAAATCCCGCCAGACTGTTTTTCACTAGTCCGACGGGCTGTTTTTATTTATAACTGAATTTTATTTCTTTTTTTCCTGCCTTGTTTTTCTCCTGTTCAGCCTTTTTAATACCTTCTGCCGCCTCTATCGTATCAAGCCTTGTAACGGCATCGAAGGTTTTTGAAGTCTTATCTGAAAAGGCTGCTTTTAAATCTTTACTAAAACGCTCAATCTTTTTTTCTCTTTTATTGCCCTCAGAAGTCTTATTTATAAAGTCATTATCTTTTTTTGCTGTCTGCTCACGCAGTTTCTCTCTACCTGACATTTCCGAATCATAATCAGACTTTGTTATTTCTCCTTCAAGATAAAGCCTTGTTATATCAGAATCTGATTTGCCTGCAAATGAAACAGCCTGCTTTTCTTCTGACCTAATTTCTTTTTTCTGTTCCATTTTGGCTAACTCTTTTAATATCTCCGCTCTTCTTTCGGCTTTTAATCTAGCTTCCTTACGGGCAGCCTCCACTTGTTCATTTTTAAGCTTAGCCGCCTCATCTATATTGTCAAACTTCTCAGCTTCAGCATGCTTTTCTTTATTTTCAGCTTCCTTAATAGCCATATCAAACTTAGCTACCGCTTTAGGGCTAATCTGTAAAGTATCTCCGTCCTTTGAAACTGCTACTTGATTTTCAAGCGGAGCTTTTTCTATAGCAGTCTTTTCACTTACACTTTTTTTTCCAAAATCCGAACTTCCAAAAGTTCCATTTATTTTTTCCCGCCCTAAACTTCCTATACCTCCTCCCGGAGTATAGGCATTATATCCACTTCCTGTGTTTATGCCCGTAATTGCCATAGTCACTCTCCCTCCTTGATTCGTGACAAACTTTTATATCATTAATCCAAAAATCACTAATTTAGATTAAGTAAATATAATTCTCTATTCTTATAATAGCATAAATCTCCCTTAATAGCAAAGATTTTCTTTGAAATCATCAAAAAACTTTAAAATACCTAATTATATTTTATATTTTTCTACTATAATTTTCTTATATTCATTATCTCTTTGCCACAATTTTCCCACACTTTTTCCTAAAACTACTTACATTTTTAAGGAGATTTTACCTAGATTTAGGCGGTATACTATACACAGATAAAGCGGTAAGACATCGGTTATCAAAACTATAAAACAAATAAAGCAAACAATGAAAGGAAGATATTTATTATGAAGAGATTAGCAGTTTTAGCAGTAGCAGGAAGTTTAGTAATAGCAGGCACTACAGCAGGATTAAATACAGTAAGAGCAGCAGAAACAAAGAATGGTATAGAAACTAGAAAAAAAGGCAGCAATAAAGATATTGATTTTAGAGAATTAGATAAAAATTTCTTTGCTCATCCGGGAAATAGTGATTTTAAGGAATCGGATAAAGACTTTTTTGCTTATCCGGGAGACATTGATTTTAGAGAATTAGACAAAGACTTCTTTGCTTATCCGGGAGATTATGAAGATTCCCCTTCTCTTTCAGAATTCCTAAAAAATGAGAAAAAACTTACAAAGGAAGAGAAAAAGTCTTTGACAGAGGATTATGATAAGCTTGAAAAAACACGCAGAGATATTGATGAAACCTCTGAAGAGATAGAAAAGATTACAAATAAGATTACAGATAAATGGGCTATAGCGGATAAGATTGATGAGCTTGCAAATAAACATAAGTCTATCTGGGACAAGGTTTATGAGAATGCAACTGATGAAGATCTTGCAATCGAGGATAATATAGAATTTATCAAATCTTCAAAGGCTCTTACCGACGAGGAAAAGACAACTCTCATAAAGGCAGAAGAAGAGCTTAGAGCACTTAACGAAGAGCACAGTAAGCAGTATAACAAGGTTAACGAAGCTACCAAAGAGCTTACTGCAAAGCTTGATTCTCTTTACAAAGATCTGGAAAAGCTTATGGATAAGATGCAGCCTTTAGCTAATAAGCTTGGTGAAGAATTTAAAGAGAATTTCGGATTTGTAGAGATTATGCCTTACTAAACCCCAATTATTTACATACAAAAATTCATTAGGTAACCTCAATTCCCCCAAACAGGAAAATTCCCCTGCTTGGGGGACTATTTTATTTTGTTATAATTATGGTATTAAATCAAAAACTACACTTTAATCACAAACTATTATGTTATAATCTGACTTGGAGGTAAAATGATGAATAAAATACTGGTAGTTGAAGATGACTTAGATATACAGGAACTTTTACAAAATTTTTTACAAGAAAGCGGTTATGACATAACTGTTGCAAATGATGGGCTTGAAGCTATAAATCTTTTTTCTGATGACGATTTTGACCTTATTTTACTTGATATATTGCTTCCTAAAATAGACGGTTTCAGTGTCTGCGAATTTATACGAAAAAAATCTCAAATTCCTATTATTATACTGACCGCCTTAAATGGAGAGAAGGAACAGATAAAAGGACTGGATTTACAAGTTGATGATTATATTACAAAACCTTTTTCTATGCCGGTTTTGGTTAGAAAAATAGCTGCTGTACTCCGTCGTGCAAGTAAAACATCGGATCAGGAACATAAAACCATATCTTATGATAACCTGATTTTAGATTTTGACGATTATACCGCATCTGTTAACGGCATTTCTTATGAACTGACACAAAGAGAATTTGAAGTGCTTAGAGAATTGCTGTTAAACCGGGGGCGTATTCTTACCAGACAAAATCTTTTAAATAAACTTTGGAAATATGATTTTTACGGTGATGAACGGGTAATTGACACACATATCAAAAATCTTCGTAAAAAGCTTAATATTACTTTTATTCAGACAATCAGAGGGGTGGGGTATAAAATTGATAAAGAAAGTTAAAAGCAGCCTGTTTGCAAAAGTTTTTGGTATTACAATATTTTCCCTGTTATTTACAGGGTTTTTAGTTTTTGCTATTCTTGCCTTACTTATGCCAAAAACATATTCACAGCAATTAAATAATGACCTCGATATAAAGGTTAAAGCTTTTGTTACAGAACTGAAACAATCTTCTTTTGCAGATAGCGGAAAATTATTCGACCGATTTATTTATGAAAATGATATTTTTTCTATTGAACTTTATTCAGACAAAGGAGAATTATTAAGCCTACCGACTATGCAGCAGGAAGAGTTTAGTCAAAGTGTAGAAGGATTTGACAGTGCCCAACCGACTTTATCAGCTGCTTATCATTTTTCCTTCTTTGACAAAACAGAAAAATACTCACTTGTTGTATATGGAAAAGCCGAACAGATTCATCAATTACAACAAAGTTTTCTGCAAATTTTTCCCATTATTTTAATCATAATAATTATAATTGCTTTTTTAATTTCTTGGCTTTTCACACACATTGTCACTTATCCGGTACTTAAAATCTGTAAAATAGCCACTAAAATGTCAGATATGGAACTTGACTGGCAATTTGAAGAACAAAACACCGATGAATTGGGAACACTGAAAAAATCACTTAATATCCTTGCAAAAAATTTACAAAAAACCTTAAACGATTTACAGGAAGCAAATGTAAAACTTGCAACGGATATAGCACATGAAAAGGCATTAGAACAGGCACAGCTTGACTTTTTTTCTGCCGTGTCACATGAACTTAAAACCCCGATTACTATTATCAAGGGGCAAACAGAAGGCATGCTTTTAAATATTGGAGATTATAAAAATCGGGATAAATTTTTATTCCGTTCACTCGAAATAATAAATACTATGGAAAATATGGTACAGGAAATTTTAACCATTGCATATATAAAATCATCCAAAATAAGTATCAACAAAGAAAATATAGCATTTTCAGATATAATTATAGAGGAATGTAAACTTTTTGAAGATATTATCATAAACAAAGATATTAACTATATTCAAAATATTTCTCAAAATTTACAAATACAAGGTGATAAAAAATTGATTCAAAAAGTTATCAACAACTTAATATCCAACGCAATCTATTATTCACCAAAAAATTGTACCATTACCCTGACCGCTTTATCAGAAAATGAAAATGTACTTTTTAGCATAGAAAATACAGGAGTTCATATTCCTGAAAATGAAATTCCCAAGTTGTTTGATGCTTTTTATCGCATAGAACAATCACGCAACAGGCAAACAGGAGGTAGCGGTTTAGGTTTATATATCGTAAAGACAATTTTAGATGAACATAATGCTTTATATGGTATCAAAAACACTGAGAAAGGTGTTTTATTCTATATAAAATTTATTCTCTCTACATATTAAAAACATATTCATCACAATGCTGATACAAAAATATCTGATAAGATTAAACTATCAAAAGAAAGGAGGGTCAAACCCTATGAAGAAAAAATTTGCCGTAACTTTAGCTGTTGTAATTGCACTTGGCATAACAACAATGTATACCTATCCACATATTGCAGCCGGAGCTTTCACCTCTGCACCTCCTCAAAGCGAAACCTCTTCTTATGCTTTAGAAGGTGTAGATATTATCAGTGAAAATGATACAAATGAAACTGAAACAAAATACTCTGTCTACAAAACCTATGGGATGACTTATGATAAAGAAAAAGACCGTTTTTTCTATGAGGGTAAAATGGTACGCTTTTTCAAGGACGACATAGGCGGAGGCAATCTTAATTCATTTTTCTATAGTGAAGGTGTTATAGATGTTTTGCCTATCAGAAATGCAGAAGGTATTTTAACCGGATTAAAGAAAGCTTCCAATGAAGATTTCGCCGCAAGAACAAATAAAGAAAAAGAGTTAAAAAGAGGGATTGAAGCTTCACAAAAAAGTATTTCAGATCAATATGACAGCTTTGAAGAAGGTGAGCCTGATTACAAAAATGACAGTATAAGAGATGTTTATGCTCCTTACGGCGTAACCTATGATACTTTTTCAGGAGCCTGGTTATTTAAAGGAAAAATAATCCATTTTCTGCAAGATGAAGGACAGGCTACCTACTGTGACAACAGTGAATCTGCTATAGCAAATGGTATAAATATTGAGGTTATTCGCAGTAAAGACGGTAAAATCAAAACTCTGAAAGTAAAAGACTAATCATTAGTCAATTAGCCGAACTCTCATATCTTTGTAACTGCCATTAAGCCTCCAAAGCCGGAAATTATCCCTGCTTTGGGGGCTTATTATTGTTTTAGAGTTATTTATCTCTGTCTTTCTTTGCCCCAATTTTCACACACTATTTCCCGAAACTCCTTACATTTTTAAGGAGATTTTACCTAAATTTCGGCGTTATACTATACACAGATAAAGCGATAAGACATCGGGGTTATCAAAACTATAAAACAAATAAACCAAATAACGAAAGGAAGGTATTTATTATGAAGAGATTAGCAGTTTTAGTAGTAGCAGGAAGTTTAGTAGTAGCAGGAGCTACCACAGGGTTAAATACAGTAAAAGCAGCAGATACAAAGAAGGGCAGCAATAAAAACATTGATTTTAGAGAAACAGATAAAGATTTCTTAGGTTATCCTAATGATACTGATTTCAGAGAAACCGACAAGAACTTCTTTGCTTACCCTGATGATATGGATTTCAGAGAATTGGATAAAAATTTCTTTGCTTATCATGGAGC
>CAUTOC010000060.1:0-11776 GCA_963539695.1 uncultured Catonella sp.
AGATTATACATATTTTCTAAAATATATCCCGGATCTCCGGAATTTCTGTGGTCAATATATAAAAATATAAGTAATATAACAGTAAATATAAAACTAAACCCTATAATGATTTTTGATTTTGTTATTTTTTTCATATTATTTCTCCATATAACAGACAGCTACATAAAGTTATTTTATACAGCTGTCTGATTAAAGTGAATATTTATTTAATTCTTTCAGGAAAAGGGGTTATATTAGTAAGTTCTTCTTTAGTTTTGTAATAGGAATATTTAAAGAGATAACTCTAATCCACCACTAGTATTTACATAAACAGAACCGCCTTTTGGAAAAGAATAACCATCTGTAGGTTGTCCGGTTGGCTCGACAACTTTAGTGATATGTTCAGTTTTTAAAACTGTAGGATACTCCCTTTCGCCATATACCGGTAATTTTGACTCAGGAACATCGAAATTATCTGAATTAGTTGTTGGCAATGATGAAAGCTTATCAATTACAAACATCTTATTCAGAGATAAATCTGATGTTTGTGCAGAAACAGTAATCCGATTACTGAGAACAACAGATGATAAAACAACGAGAGATAAAATTTTTTTGACTTTCATAACAAACATCCTATTTTTGTATATTAATTATATTTTATTAATTATAATATACACTAATTTATACAAATGTCAATTAAAAAATATAAATATATTAAAATATAATTTTAAAAAATTATAAAATAAATATAAAATTAAAGTAATAATAAGTATTCAATATATAAAGTGCACAATAAATCATATAATTCGAAAATAACAAAAATAATAAAAATATCAAAAAAGTATTGACATAATGAGTTAATTACTGTATACTATTCCTTGCTTGATTGCAAAACACTTAAAAATTTCGGGGTGTGGCTCAGTTTGGCTAGAGTACTTGATTTGGGATCAAGGGGTCGCAGGTTCGAATCCTGTCACCCCGACTTGTTTCTGAGTTTTGTAAATAAGCATAAATGAATAGTTATTTCTTGTTGCGGGTGTGGTTCAATGGTAGAACACCAGCCTTCCAAGCTGGATACGTGGGTTCGATTCCCATCACCCGCTTTCATTTTGGCTTATGGCTAAAGTGGATTTGTACCGATAGCTCAGTTGGATAGAGCAACGGCCTTCTAAGCCGTGTGTCGGGGGTTCGAATCCCTTTCGGTACACTTTAGTAGAATAATTTATATGGTGGGTATAGTGTAGTTGGTTAACGCGCCAGATTGTGGTTCTGGATACCGAGGGTTCGAGTCCCTCTACCCACCCTCCTAATGCAAAGGCGAGAGTCTTTGTATTTTTTGGGCTATAGCCAAGCGGTTAAGGCACGGGACTTTGACTCCCGCATCGACGGTTCGAATCCGGCTAGCCCAGCCATGCGGATATGGCGGAATTGGCAGACGCGCCAGATTTAGGTTCTGGTGGGAACCCCCCGTGCAGGTTCAACTCCTGTTATCCGCATACTGACCGAACTTTATTGCAAGTTGCATGAAGTTCGGTTTTTTTATATAATAATATATATCAAGAGAATTGCTTGCAAATGGGAGAGCAGTAATGAAGGATTTAATGAAAAAGTTTAGTCTGAAAGAATTTTGGCTGATGACTATAGGTATTGAAATTATGGTATTAGGAATCTATTTTTTTAAGTTTCCTAATAACTTTTCTTTTGGAGGAGCTACCGGTATTGCAGTTATTTTATCTAAATATACTGTGGGATTTCTAACAAAAGGTAATATAGTTGTTATTTTCAATATTTTGTTATTGATAATTGGCTTTATATTTTTGGGAAAAGAGTTTGGTATAAAGACAGTATATTGCTCGATACTTATGTCAATTTCATTGCAGGGTCTTGAATACATTGTTCCTCTTACAGGAACGGTTACCAATGAAACTATAATGGAGCTTGTGTATGCTATCTTCCTTCCGGCAGTAGGAAGTGCCATATTATTTAATATAGGTGCTTCATCCGGAGGCACTGATATACTTGCAGTTTTGCTTAAAAAATATACTTCTATGAATATAGGAGCGGCACTTATGTCGGCAGATTGTATTTTAGCAGCTCTTACTTTTCCTATTTATGGAGTAAAAACAGGACTTATGTCAATGCTTGGTCTTGGTGTAAAGGCACTTGTGATAGACAATGTTATTGAAAATATTAACCTATGTAAATATATTAATATTGTATGTAATGATACTGAACCTATTATAAATTTTATTGGAAAAGAGCTTAACCGCTCTGCAACTGTTGTAGATGCCAAGGGGGCATATACAGGACAGCATAAATTTATGGTACTTACTGTTGTAAACAGAAGACAGGCAGTTCTTTTAAGAAATTTTCTCAGGGAAACAGAACCTACAGCTTTTATAATAATTACTAGTACCAGTGAAATTGTTGGAAAAGGATTTATGCGTACATAAAGGAGAAGAGTGATGGGAAAATATTTTGGAACAGACGGTTTTAGAGGTGAGGCTAATGTAGGTCTGACAGTAAATCATGCATTTAAAGTAGGGAGATTTTTGGGGAATTTTTATGGTAAGGAACACAAAGCAAAGATTGTAATTGGCAAGGATACAAGAAGGTCAAGCTATATGTTTGAGTATGCACTTGCAGCAGGACTTACGGCAAGCGGGGCGGATGCTTATCTTTTACATGTAACAAGTACTCCAAGTGTTTCTTATGTAGTTAGGACGGAAGAATTTGACTGTGGAATAATGATTTCTGCAAGTCACAATCCATTTTATGATAATGGTATTAAGATTATAAATGGCAATGGGTATAAGCTTGAGGCGGAAGTTGAAAATCTGATAGAAGAATATATAGATAAAGAGATAGATGATATTCCACTTGCCACAGGTGAAAATATTGGAAGAACTGTTGATTATGTATTAGGAAGAAACAGATATCTTGGCTATCTTATTTCACTTCCTACTAAATCTTTTAAGGATATAAGGGTCGGTCTTGATTGTGCCAATGGTTCTGCACATCAAATTGCAACTGCAGTATTTAATGCTTTGGGGGCTAAAACCTATGTTATAAATGCTGAGCCTGATGGAACTAATATAAATACGGATTGTGGCTCTACACATATAGAAAAGCTTCAGGAATTTGTAAAAGCCAATAAACTTGATATAGGTTTTGCTTATGATGGGGATGCTGACAGATGTCTTGCAGTTGATGAAAACGGCAAACTTATAGATGGGGATGCAATTCTTTATATCTGTGGAAGTTATCTTAAAAATAAAGGTGAATTAAACGGTAATAAGGTAGTAACAACCATAATGTCAAATATTGGGCTTTACAAGGCTTTTGATGAAATTGAAATAGGATATGAAAAGACTGATGTAGGTGATAAATATGTGAGTGAAAATATGGTTGTAAACGGTTACTCTCTTGGAGGTGAACAGTCAGGACATATAATTTTTAGTAAATATGCAACAACAGGTGACGGTGTTTTAACTTCTTTAAAGCTTATGGATGCCATGATTGGCAGCAAGCGTAAAATATCCGAATTGGCTGAGGGATTCAAAATATATCCGCAGCTGCTTGTAAATCTTAAAGTTACTGATAAAGAACTTGTTATGAATGATGACAAGGTGCTCGAGGCGAAAGTGAAGGCTGAGGCGGGACTTAACGGAGCAGGAAGAGTACTTTTGAGAAAGAGCGGTACAGAACCGCTTATTAGAGTTATGGTAGAGGCTGAAACCGATAAACAATGTAAGGAAACTGCTGATAAAATTATTAATATAATAAAATTAAGCGGTTATGTTGCAGACTAATATTTTCAAACCATTGAAAAATAACTAAAATTGATATATCATTGAAACAGTTATGCCTTAGAGGTGATAACTGTTTCTCAGGTTTAAATAGAGAGGTTAAAATGGCAGGTAATAATAGAAAAAAAACAGGAAGTAAAACTAACAAAAAAGTTAAAAATACAAATAATAAAAATACATCAAAACAGGTAGCAGGCAAAAAAATATCAACTAAAAATGTCGGAAGAAAGCAGATTGAAGAAGGTAATGTAAGCTTTTTATCCGAAAACAAATCTGAATTGATTTTTATTCTGATTTCAGTAGTATCAATAGTACTTTTGCTTTCAAATTTTCATCTTGTAGGACCGGTTGGAGAAGGAATTAATAAGTTTTTATTTGGTGCTATAGGTATTATGACTTGGATTTTTCCGATATATGTTTTTTTTGCATCGGTTTTTTTATTGGCATCTATCGGAAATAGGAAAATTAGAAATAAGGTTTTAGCAACAGCAGGGTTATTGGTAGCATTTGGAGGTATATTTGAGTTAATTTCTTATGGCGATTTAAGGAATGTATCTTGGGGTTCTCTCTATACTATGTCAGTTGAAAATAAAAATGGCGGGGGCTTTATTGGAGGAGCACCGGCAAAACTATTTAGTCTTGGATTGGCACAGGTTGGTGCTTATCTTATTCTTATAGCAATTATTATTATTCTTGTTATTTATTTAACAGAAAAGCTTATAACCAATGCAATAAGTAATAAAATAACTGAAACAAAAGAGAATATAGTTGATTATAGGGAAGAAGCGATACTTGATGCAAGAGCAAAAGCTGATGAAAAAATAGCTAGAAGAAAAGAATTGAGGGAAATAAGAAGGTTAGAAAGAGAGAGGCTTAGAGAGGAAAGAATTAAAGAGGAAGAAAGACTAAGACAGGAGGAAATGGAGAAAAAGAGGGCTTTATCTGAAGAACTTATTCAAGAAAGAATTAAGGCTAATATTGAAAATAATGCTAAACTTAAACATAAAGCAGAAAATATAATAAAATTTGAAAATGACAGTAAGATAGAAGATAAGGATATAAAAATAGAAACTGTTAAGAAAAATCAGGTTTACAATATATCTGAGGTTGAAAAAACAAAAGATATAAATAAGGAAGTTGAATTAAAGGAAATAAGTAAACATGAAAAGGAACAACTCTCATTTCTTATACATAGGGCAAATGATGATAAAAAAGAAAGAGAGACAGAAGAAGAACCATTTTATTTGAAAGAAATTGAAAGTAAATTTGGAGTTAAAGAAAGTGAAGAGTCAAATAATATAATTTCCGGGAATTTGGAAGATGAAGTGAAACCTGAAGTTGTATCTGAAGATTTGACAGAAAAATTTAAGGCTGTTAAGGAAGATTTTTGGAAGTCCGAAATGGAAAACTACGAAGGTGAAAATAATTTAGAAACCGACATGGATAAAATTGAGAAAAATATCGGTGAAGAATGGAAAGCAGATGAAGTTGTTAAAAAAGAGGAATCGGGAACAGTAATTTACGAACCTGACATAGAAATTATGCAGGAAGAGAAATTATTTGATGAGGATATAAATGAGCCTCAAACACTGCCTAAGCCATATATATTCCCGCCTAAACATTTGCTTAATAAGGCAGGTAACGATGAAGAGGGAATAAGTGATGAGGAACTTCATGAAACAGCAAGGAAACTTCAAGAAACATTGGCGGCTTTTGGAGTGAATGTAAAGGTTACTGATGTAAGTTGCGGTCCTGCTGTAACCAGATACGAACTTCAACCCGAACAGGGTGTTAAGGTAAGTAAAATCACTGCACTTACAGATGATATAAAGCTTAACCTTGCAGCGGCGGATATTCGTATAGAAGCACCGATTCCCGGTAAGGCGGCAGTAGGTATAGAAGTGCCTAATAAGAAAAATCTTATGGTATATTTTAGGGATTTGATTGATAATAAGACTTTTGATGAACATCAGTCAAAGCTTGTTTTTGCTGTGGGTAAGGATATAGGAGGGCAGACTATGATAACGGATATAGCTAAGATGCCTCACCTTTTAATAGCAGGAGCAACAGGCTCAGGTAAGTCGGTATGTATTAACACGCTTATTATGAGTATACTTTATAAAGCTAAGCCAAATGAAGTTAAGCTGATAATGGTTGATCCAAAGGTAGTAGAACTTTCTGTGTATAATGGAATACCACACCTTATGCTTCCTGTAGTAACTGATCCTAAGAAAGCGGCAGCTGCTCTTAACTGGGCAGTTGTTGAAATGAAAAGGCGTTATGACATTTTTTCGGAAATGGGAGTAAGGGAGATAAAAGGCTTTAACAAAAAAGTGGGTAAAGATTCACCGGAATGGATGCCTCAGATAGTTATTATAGTGGATGAACTTGCAGACCTTATGATGGTTTCTTCAAAGGAGGTAGAAGAATCTATATGTCGCTTAGCACAGCTTGCAAGAGCGGCAGGTATACATTTGGTAATAGCAACACAGCGTCCAAGTGTAAATGTAATTACGGGACTGATAAAAGCAAATGTTCCGTCAAGAGTTGCTTTTGCAGTATCATCTCAGGTGGATTCAAGAACCATACTTGACGGTGCAGGAGCTGAAAAATTGCTTGGAAAGGGAGATATGCTCTTTTTCCCTTCAGGGTATCCTAAGCCCGTGAGAGTACAAGGGGCTTTTATTTCAGACAGTGAGGTATTCTCTGTTGTTGAATTTATTAAATCTAACAATGACCCTGCAAATAAAGCATCTGATATTACGGAACAGGTAAATGCAGCTGTTCAGATAGAGAGTGTAAAGGAAAGCAGTCAACTATCTGATAAGGATAATGGTTATGATGAATACTTTGCTGAAGCAGGAAAATTAATTATAGACAAAGATAGAGGCTCAATAGGAGTGCTTCAGAGAGTGTATAGAATAGGATTTAACAGGGCTGCAAGAATAATGGATCAGCTTGCAGAGGCAGGAGTTGTGAGTGAAGAAGATGGAACAAAACCTCGTAAAATTCTTATGAATAGGGAGGAGTTTGAAGCTTTTTTAGCAGCAAAGAATGAGAAATAAAAAAACAGATTGGTATTTGACAAAAGAATATTTATTATCTATTATTAATAAAGTATAAATATTTATAAGTAATATTGATTATTACTAATTTTGTCAGAATATCTACATAACAGGTGCTTGAGCGGAAATAGTAAGAATAGGGAGAAGATATGTTTAAAACAGATATTGAAATAGCAAAAGAAGCAGTAATGAAACCTATCGGTGAAGTAGCGGAAAAACTTGGGATAACTTTTGATGAGCTTGAATTATATGGAAAATATAAAGCAAAGCTTTCAGATGAGCTTTGGGAGAGAATTAAAGATAATGAGGACGGAAAACTTATTCTTGTTACAGCAATCAATCCGACCCCTGCGGGTGAAGGGAAGACAACTGTTACGGTTGGTCTTGGAGAGGCATTTAACAGACTTAAAAAGAAAGCGGTAATAGCCCTCAGAGAGCCTTCACTAGGACCTTGTTTTGGGATAAAAGGAGGAGCGGCAGGCGGCGGTTATGCACAGGTAGTTCCTATGGAAGATTTAAACCTTCATTTTACAGGAGATTTCCATGCAATTACTTCTGCAAATAACCTGCTTGCAGCATTACTTGATAATCACATTAAACAGGGGAATTTATTGGGAATAGATACTAATCAGATAGTATGGAAACGCTGTCTTGATATGAATGACAGAGTACTTAGAAATGTAGTTGTAGGGCTTGGTAGTGCTGTTGACGGAATAGTAAGAGAAGATCACTTTGTAATAACTGTAGCATCTGAGATAATGGCTGTGCTTTGTCTTGCAAATGATATGAAGGATCTTAAAGAACGACTTGCAAGAATAGTTGTAGCTTATAATTTTGAAGGAAAACCTGTTACAGCAGGTGAGTTAAATGCAGTAGGTTCTATGGCGGCTTTGCTTAAAGATGCAATTAAGCCGAACCTTATTCAAACTCTTGAAAACAGTCCTGCTATAGTACATGGAGGTCCGTTTGCCAATATAGCACATGGATGTAATTCTGTAAGGGCAACTAAAACCGCACTTAAACTTGCTGATTATGTAATTACTGAAGCGGGTTTCGGGGCTGATCTCGGGGCAGAGAAGTTCCTTGATATAAAATGTCGTATGGCAGGACTAAAGCCGGCAGCAGCAGTGCTTGTAGCTACAGTCAGGGCTATTAAGTACAACGGCGGAGTAGATAAAAAAGAGCTTGGAAGTGAGAATATGGAGGCTCTAAAAAAAGGTATTGTAAATCTTGAAAAACATATTGAAAATCTTAAACAATTCGGAGTTCCGGTTATAGTTACACTTAATAAGTTTATATCAGATACAGAGGCTGAACTTGAGTTTGTAAAGTTTTTCTGTGAGGAAAGAGGCTGTGAGTTTGAACTTGTGGAAGTTTGGGAAAAGGGCGGACTTGGTGGAGAAGAACTTGCTAAAAAAATAATTACTACCGTTGAAACAAAAGAATCTAACTATACACCTATTTATAGTGATGAGCTTTCTATCAAAGAAAAAATTGAAGCAATCTGTACCAAGATTTATGGAGCAGACGGAGTAGACTTTGTTCCGGCTGCCGATAAGGCTATCAAGAAAATTGAAGAATTAGGCTTTGGACATTTTCCGGTATGTATGGCAAAAACTCAGTATTCACTTTCAGATAATGGGGCATTGCTTGGAAAGCCTGAAGGTTTTAAGGTGACAGTAAGGGAGGCTTATGTGTCTGCAGGTGCGGGTTTTGTGGTTGTGCTTACAGGAAATGTGATGACTATGCCGGGACTCCCTAAAATTCCGGCAGCTTTTAGCATTGATGTAAATGATGCGGGAGATATTGTGGGATTGTTTTAATAAGAGTAAAAATTTATTCCCTCCGGATGTGTTTCGGAGGGAATTTTAAGTTAAATGAAGAGTTAAAATATTATATATTTAAGTTATCTCTCAAGCTTTCCCTATTCCAAAGTGTAATTAAAGCATCTTTTGCTATGTCTATGACTTCCGGAGAAAATCTGGAGGTAGTTATTATCATACCTTGGGTGCAGGCTCTTTGTTTCATTTCCAGTCTAAAATTATTGAAAGCTGTAATGTCAATAAGTTCATCGGTACATATTACAAGTACAGCACCTCTTTCTATAAAAGCCTCTCCGTTTCTGGTACCTTCTCTTACACATACATAGTGGTTTCCGGGAAATTCTGATTCATAAGGCTCAAGAGCAAATCCTCTGCCGGTATAAAGAGATTTTATTTTTGCAGCAAGTTCTTCTTGTGAAATTTCTGATAATTTTTCCATTTTATTTTGTGCTGCTGCCTCTGTTCCGTATTTTTTTCCGAGCAGCTTTGTGAGAAAAGGAGCAAGTATGAGCAGGATTACACATATTGTAATATTAAAAGGATTCAGTCCTCCAAACCTTAGTCCGATTAAAGCGAGTAGAATAGCAGCAATAATAAAAAAGATAAGTTCAAATTGAAATGTAGGTTTATTTTCATTCATAGTATCTTCCTCTTATAACTAATGATTATATAAGTGTTAAAATATAAATATCATTTGAACATGTTAATGATTGTTATATTTTTAGCGCCGATATTATTATAATACACTAAATGAAACTAAATTTATATACAATAATTAAAAATTTTTGTTCTATGTTTATTAGAAAAAATGAAGAGTATTACGACTAAATATTATAATTACTAATATAGATATTTGTATTTATAAGTGTTATAGTATAATCATAGAGGTTTATAAAAGCTTGCTTATGAAAGGATAAAGAAATGAAAGAATATACCCCGGTTAAAGAAGGAAAAATAAGAGAAATTTATGATATTGGTGACAGTTTGATTATTGTGGCAACTGATAGAATATCCGCATTTGACCACATATTAAAGAATAAAATAGTAGATAAGGGAGCCGTTCTTACCCAAATGTCAAAATTTTGGTTTGATTATACAAAAGACATTCTTCCCAATCATATACTTAGTACAGATGTAAATGATATGCCGGAATATTTTAGAAAACCTGAATTTATGGGAAATAGTATGAAGGTTAAAAAACTCCGCATGCTTCCCCTTGAATGTATTGTTCGTGGTTATATTACAGGCAGCGGTTGGGCAAGCTATAAAGAAAACGGTACAGTTTGCGGTATAAAACTTCCCAAGGGGCTTAGTGAATCCGAAAAATTACCTGAACCGATATATACACCCAGTACAAAGGCTGAGATAGGGCTTCATGATGAAAATATTTCTTATGAACAAAGCATAGAGGTGCTTGAAAAAGAATTTCCGGGGAAGGGAGCGGAGTATGCTCTAAAGCTTAAAGAAACTACTATAGCTTTGTATAAAAAATGTGCTGATTATGCTCTTTCTAAAGGAATTATAATAGCTGATACAAAGTTTGAATTTGGTCTTGATGAAGATGATAATATAGTAATAGGTGATGAGATGCTTACTCCTGACAGCTCCAGATTTTGGCCGCTTGAAGGCTTTAAGGTAGGGGGGGGACAGCCTTCTTATGATAAACAGTTTGTAAGAGATTGGCTAAAAGCTAACCCTGAAAGTGAGTATTTACTTCCTGATGATGTAATTAAAAAAACCATAGAGAAATATAAGGAAGCGTTTAAGCTTATTACAGGTAATGATTTTAGAAGGTAGTGACTTTTGACAGATATTAACTTAGAGGTCGGTATATTGCCGGCCTCTAAGTTGATATAATATAAATATAAAGAAACAATGTCATTTTAAGGTATATTGTGCAGTTTTATCCGGTAGAAATTTATTAAATACTATGTCCTGACAAGAACTTTTAATGTATGTGTAAAAGTTCTTGCCGATTATTCCTTTTTCACCGTGGTTCAATATACTCCATTCCTTTTGTGTATATAGGTCTGAAATTGTAAAATGCTTACCTGAAGTAAATTTTGAAATTGCTCTTTTAACAGCATTACCCGCTGAGTAAATTGATTGAATATTTGTATTAATTTGTAACTCTTTTTTTGTAGTATCATAGTATACACTGATAGTTATATCTTTTAATTTATTGTGTGTTCTTTCATAATTTTCAAGGAAAATGCCAAAATATCTGTTAACATCGGTCAGTCCGTCGATTCTACCAAGTGTACTTTTATGTGTAGTAACAGGATGAGGATATAACTCATTGTTAACATAGATATGTATTTGCTCGTTTAGCTTCATCCCATAAGTCTTAGCAAACTTAGAGCCTAATGTCAGTATTTTATATTTGTGTTCAGTATTGGTTATACGATGAGTATGTTTTGGTAAAGCTTTATCTCTATTGATAGGGACTACAGTACAAGAAATAATGTTAACTTCTTGTGTTGCTACATCTAATTCTGCATTTATCTGTAGTGTTATTTCAAAATTTTTTTTCATTATCTTATCTCCTAATTATTTTGTAAGTAAATAAATTCCTGGTCTTTTGTAATTAAAATAATAACCACTTGGCTTTCTTTTTTGCAATAGTGCCCGGATTTGATGTCTAAGATCATCAATATTCTTAGTAGTTGGATCTTGCTCAACTATTTTATAAATATTTGCCAGTGTGTAAGGTTTATTTAGTACTAATTTGTTAGTCATGACAATTAATATTAATTTTCTGTTGCTCATATTTATTCCTCCCGGTAAATAATGGTATTGTAGTCAATCAAGACTGTTTAGTTAATAAGTTTCTATAATTAATTATAGCATAGGCAGATAATTATGTCAACTATTTTACATAAACTATTATATGAAATAATGTTACAAAAAATTAATGATGCCATTGATTAAGATTGATATAGTGTTATGAGATTAAAAATAAGTAACATTAAAATATAATCTATTATAGTTTTTGCTTAAAAAATAATAAAACTTTAGAATTTAGATATATAAGATAATCTGCTGAGTTTGCCTATATGAGAGCTTGCTCTTAATATAGGCAACTAAAGCAGATTATTAA
>CAUTOC010000061.1:0-11729 GCA_963539695.1 uncultured Catonella sp.
TTTTTATCTTGCTTATATCTATATTATAACTCACTAAGCAGTTTTATACAATATATTTTATCCTACTATAATGCAGTAACATGACTTATTTCAAAAATATAAATAAATAATCTTCCTATTTGGACGACATAATTCGTAGTTGACAAATTGATTAAAATGTGATAGTGTAATATACTTTTATTGTCGTTTATAAAAAGAATGGAGCTTTAAAATGTCAGATGTACTAAAAATAGCAGTCTGTGAAGATGAAACTGCACAAAGAAACAGACTGCTTGCACTACTTGATAATAGCAGTATAAAAAACATATACAGCGTTTTTGAAAATGGCGAAAAATTACTTAATGTCTTTGAACAGGGAAAATATGACCTCATCCTTATGGATATTTATATGGATAGCGAACTAAGCGGAATAGAAACAGTAAAGCTTATTCGCAAAAAAGATAAAGATATTTCTGTCGCTTTCGTAACTACAAGCAAAGACTACGCACTTGAAAGCTACCGCCTGTCTGCAATAAAATATATTGAAAAACCTTATTCAAAAGAAAGCATAGAAGACACACTGCGTCTTGCACTCTTAAAAAAGCAGGATACACCCTCGCTTTTGGTACAAAAAAATGGAAGTTTACATAAAATTCCTTTTGCGGATATTATTTATATTGAACAGCAGGTACATAAAATATTTATCTGTATAAATAACGAGGAGGATGTATACATATATGGGAAGCTTTCTGATTTAAATGAGCAGTTTCCTGAAAAACAGTTCTTCATCCCTCACAAGAGTTTTGTGGTTAATCTTTCTTTTGTGAGATATATTGACACTAAACTTAAATGCTTTGCTATGAGAAACCGTACCAATGTTCCCATACGCAGAGAATTAATGACAAAAGCTAAAAATACTTTGGAAAATTACTTATTTGACTGTACAAGGGGGCTTATGAATTGAAAATATTACTACTCCCCTCTTATTTCATTCATAAGCTTATCTCTCATCGTAGAAGTCTTTAAGAGTTTCCCATATTTCTTTATATCCATATTTGAATGTTCCCTTATAAAGTTCATACTGTAATAATTGGTTTCAAGTTCGGATATGAAATAAACCATCTCCGAGCCTGATGCTACAGCAAGTTCCTCGCTGTCATCATTAGGTGTAAAATATTTCTCCATAAAGTTTACTGCATTTGAAAGTGCTTTCTCCGCCTTTTCGGTGGTTTCAAGCACCTCTTTCTTTTCCTCTGCAAAAAATGCTGACATTTCGCTCACAAAAGTTTCCTCTTCAATACCTTCGCCAATCTTTATAAGTTCGTTAAGTTTACTTATTGTCTTAACATATATTTTGTCCTGCACTTTATCTAAGGCTCTTCCAAGAGTCAGCTTCTCATATTCTTTTCTTTCATTATCGTAAAGCTCACATACAGTCTTATATCCCTCTTCTTCTTTAGCTTTTTTAAGTATATTAAATAAGCGTTTAATATATTCCTCTTCTCTATAAGTCTTTATAAAGTAGTTATTAAGTCCTGAAAGCATCATCGATACCACACTTATCTTTTCGTCAAAGCCTGCCCCTTCATAGCCCGGAAGTTCTGCCCCTATATCTCCGTTTTCAAGTATGTCTT
The DNA here is from genome assembly GCA_963539695.1 of uncultured Catonella sp. Classification (GTDB taxonomy): domain Bacteria; phylum Bacillota; class Clostridia; order Lachnospirales; family Lachnospiraceae; genus Catonella. The sequence continues at coordinate 1,614 of CAUTOC010000061.1, forward strand.
TAATCTTATATTTATTCTCATACTTACGATAAAGTTCAAGAAAATTAACAAAGTCTACAGCTATTCTCTTATCTTTTATAAACTCAAGAGCAACCTCATTAGTTATTTCAAAGCCCTTTCTTTCATAGCCCCAAAGAAGCACAGAAAAATCCTCCCAACCTCTTGGCGTAACTATGCGTTTTCCTTCTACAGTTGTCTCCATATGATAAAAATTTTCTTTTTTAATCTCTAAGAAACTCATCATGGCAGGATGTACCCCCTGCTTTATTGCATAGTTCTTCCATACGCTGTACTCTGCTTCTATGGTTATCTGCCTTATTCTGTCCAAGGTTACAGTATCAAATTCTCTTACAGACTTGTTATAACCTGCCGGATTGCCTGCCGTAACTATAATCCAGCCCTTTGGCACACTGAAATTACCAAACTTTTTCTCCTGTAAAAACTGTAGCATCATAGGTGCAAGGGTTTCAGACACACAGTTTATTTCATCAAGAAAAAGAATTCCTTCTCTGATTCCGGTCTGTTCTATACTCTCATAAATGCTTGCTATAATCTCACTCATAGTGTATTCGGTAGTAGAATACATTTTCCCGTCATATTCTCTTTCCTTAATAAAAGGAAGTCCTACCGCACTCTGCCTTGTATGATGGGTAATTGTGTAAGAAACCAGTGCAACTCCTTCCTCTGCCGCCACCTGCTCCATAATGGCAGTCTTTCCCACTCCCGGAGGTCCTACCAAAAAAAGCGGACGCTGCTTCACCCTCGGAAGCAGATAGTTTCCCATCTCATCCTTTTCCAAATATAATGCTAAAGTACGCTTTATTTCTGTCTTTGCCGCTTCAATATTCATGTCTTTACCTTTCTAAAATTAAACATTTATCACTACATGCATCGCCCAAACCGGAAACTCTGCACTTAAATAAGGCAGGTTTCCATCAGGATAAGCAGTTTCCGGAAACACAAAGGCTACATCATATTCCGGCTTCATTTCAGGATAAATACCATATCCATCTGTAAAGTAAATAAGTCCCGAAGGTTTACTCATCCTCTCTGCTTTTACTTCCTCAGCTATATAACTAAAAGCTGCTCTAAAGTCAGTACCACCACGCCCGATTATTTCAAACTCCCTAATATACAGTTCTAATTCATTTTTGTTCCTTAACACCTTCACATCCTGAATCTGATTGTCACACTGAATTATTACGCATTGTTTGGTTATGCCAAAGTCTTCCCCTGTACCTTCCTCCGTAAGAATATTAACAGTTTCTTCTAAGAAACCTGTCACAATTTCTCTGCTTACTGAGCCTGATGTATCTATTACAACCACAAAATTCTTAATTGCCTCTGAAACCCTGTACTCCGGTTCTTCTATAAGCGGCATATTACCATAAAGCCGCAGCCCATAATTATAAAAACCATAATCAAATGTTTCAAAATCAAGCTTAATTTCTTCAACAGGCTCCTTAAATTTCCTTAAAAAGTCGGTATAAGATACTTTTTCTCTGTTTTTTGTAACAAGGCTTTGATAAAGTTTCGTATTTTCAATGCCTATACTTCTTGAATAAGTTTCAATCTCTGTCTGAATCTTTGTACTTACATCTTTCCAAAGTTCCTCTTCTCGTGCGTCTTCTTCTTTTTTATCCTTTTTAGTGTCATCTTCATCATTATTTTTATCCGTCCAAAGTGAATGGTCATCCACCTTGTAAAAATTTTCAAGAGCAAGTATATCTTCTTTATTTTTCTTCAAATAATCATAGATGTACTCAGCCGAAAATATCTTGCACTCTCTTGCTATCCTTTTTGTAGCTTCTTCTTTAAGCGGGGGAACGACCATTTCCACACTTGCAACCCCCATCTCATCTATAATGCCCTCTACCATAATATCTGCTGCTAAGTTCCATATATCATCATCTCTGCCTTCTCTTCTGTATATATGTCCAAAAAGACAGTGAAGCACACTGTGAAGATAAGCCCTATTTATAAGTAAAGGATTTTCCATATATTTCTCAGCAGAAAGCATAGGTACAAAATAAAGCTTTCCACCATCTGTAGCAAGAAAATCTACCCTCAGATCAGGAACTACAGTTAATCCGTCAAGAGCAGGATAAAGATAACGCATAGACAAATAAAGCTCATTTTTAGCCGCATTAAATATTTTAATCCCGAGATTTTCCCATTCTTTATTGCTTCTTCCCATTTTAAATTTCCATATCCATTATACTTGTTTTCTTAAACTTTTTATTTCTGTAATCAATCATAATATTAACTCCTTCCGCAAAATCATTTTCACAAAAGAAGTCAGCCGCTTCATCAGCAGCCTCCTTTGTATCAAATATTCCTGTATTTATATAAGCTGTAACCGAAGCACTGTCTTTATTAAATGCAGCTTCAGTTAGTAAAGCTTTTTTATTGTTAATAAGAAATTCAATATATTCCTCCTTTTTTTCATCTCTTAGACAGGTTGGATAAAGCAGTCTTGCCTTACAAACCGCAACCGCTTCATTTAATTCCATAGAATATTTCTGAATGGTAAACTGGGTATCATATTTCATATAGTCAATACCTTCCCTACTCACACATTCCCTATAATTCACTCCTGCACCATGTACAATCTCAGCCACAATCTTAGCTCCCACATTGTCCTGAAATTCCGGTTGAAAATGCGGAAAAAAAAGTTCATTTCCATATACTGAAACTGTCACACTTTTTGACATGGCAAAAAGTATCTCTTTAAGTCCTCTTAAACTTCCGCCTGCACTTCTTACTCCTATATAATCCAGTTTACTGCAATTACGAAATGTTCCGTCCCCAAAACTTTCAAGTTTATCAAAAAATGTAAATCTCAATAAATTTCTACAGTTGTAGAAAGCATTATTTCCTACTTCCTCTACATTCTCAGGAAGATTTACCTCTGTAAGTTCCCTGTGTTCCTTAAAAGCATAGGCTGCTATCTTAGTTAATTCACCTTCACCTTCATAAAGAGCCTCTTTAAGCTCCGCCACATTATAGGTATTTCCTAAATATTTATTTAATATCATATTAAACCTTTAATCCTGTTCCATATCCCTATCTGAAATGCGTCATAGGCTTTATCTCCTATAAACCATGCCGGCTGGACTAACGCTATTCCTATCAGTATCCATTTTATATCTACCTGTGTTAAAAATAACTTTGGAAATATCAATATCATCGGTATAGTGAGCAGGTTAAATACAATAATCTTTGAGAAAAAATATATCAAATTAGCCTTTTTTATATCTTTAATCGTACTTTTCGCAAGTAATTCCCATATACCCTCCCTTGAGAATATATATATTTCCACTACTGCATAAGTTATTATCTTAATTTTATCCGGAGCTATAAAAAAAGCAAGTGCTAAAGAAGATACAATATAAACTATACCCATTTTAAGCCCTGATTCTCTAATTACTACTCCTGCAAAAAAGCCCGACAGGCTTAGCAAAAAAAGCGTACTCATCCCGAATACGCCTTCAAGCAAAATTAAAGCCGTTGAAATTGCAAGACAAAGTCCCGCATACACTAATTTTTTTACATTTACATGCATGAGCACAAATCTCCTCCCATACATTCACAAAGTGTATCTGCACACCAAAGGTTGCAAAGCATATTGGTAGCATCATCCAATGCACTTCTATTACTCCTATAATTATTTCTTACGCCGGTATACCTGTTACTTTGAAAACTAAGCTGATTTACAAGATTCTGATATTCTATGTTACCCGGCTCCATAGCTACAGCTGTCCTTGCAAACTCCATACCACGCATAGTATTACCAAGCCCTACCTGTGCAATCGCACTGAAATAATACCACCTTGCATTTCTATCACGCATGCTCTCAAGGATTCTAAGTGCCTGACTATAAGATCTTCTACCTAAAAGGTTATAGACCTCAGCCATTTCACCGCTATCGCCTCCATAATAATCTGTATTATTATATGGGTCAGTGTTTGAACCGGCATAGCCATATCCACTATTTTTCTCCCTCATTATAGCATTATAAGCTTCCTGAACCTGCTTAAATTTCTCCTCAGCAAGTGAAGAAAGCGGATTCCCTGCATAGGAATCAGGATGATACTTCCTGCTAAGTTCTCTGTAAGCTCTCTTTACATCTTCAAGACCGGCATCTCTTGATATGCCAAGTACCTCATACGGATTCATTCCTATCTCCTCCTGTTTCAAACTTTGACCAAACTCCATCATACAATATATTTCTTAAAATGTCGATATCTTTTATTAGCGGCAATCTCTCAAATGCAGCCGCACACTCACCAAGCGTGATTTCAAGCATAATTCTTACATTCTCTTTAAAATTACCTTCCTTATAACTATTCCTGAAAGGATTATAATTTCCCTTCTTTACATCTTCTTGAACATCTTCATAAGCATCCATTATATAAATGAACTTCCCTATAAAAAAACCTATTTTTCTTAAATCCTCTTCCCAATTATCTTTTTCATATACAAAAATTTCAGCCATCAGCCTTCCAAAGGTGCCGGAGACCTCTTCAACATCCTCGCAAGCCTCTGCTTCAAGCCTGCTAAGTTCACCAAGTTCTTTTTTTATAACTTTAATCTGTCTTTTATATTTATCTGCCGCTTTTTTATATGCTTTCTTAAATGTCAACAGCCCTACTGCCGCTTTAAGTTTCTTTTCATCTTTGTAATCATCCGCAAAATGCTCATAAGCTAAAATTATATTCATATCAGCCGCATACTCGCTGAATTTATTGGTAATTATGAGGCTTTTACGAAAAGGATGTACCATACAATGTTTATTTCTTGTTACAATCTCAGGTTCATAAAGTGAAGTTAAAAGCACTATCAGAAAAGTCATATCATAGGAAAGTGAAAATCTGCCGCTCATACCGTACCTTTCTCCGAGAGTTTCACATAGCCCGCAATAAAAACCCTTAAACTCATAGAACTCTTTCATCTTTAATTCCATTTTATTGACATTTACATATCCGTACATATCCCTCCAAATCACAGATAAAAAACCAAACTGTATATACTGCAAATTTTTTACTTAATAGGAATTTCCTGTTAAATAAAAATCTCCGAATCAACCGACAAGATAAGATTAACCCTAATATCCATCAATGTCAATTAAAACGGAGAAAATATATTCCAAATTATTCACGAAATATCTTTGGTAATAACCATCCATAGTCACGGACTGAAAGCTGTTTATCCTACTATAATACGCAGAATAAGAAGTCTGTGACCTATGGCGTGAAAATTGGGGTTATACTTACATTACTTCTTAGGTACAAGCTTTTCCTTTCCCCCCATATAAGGTCTTAAAACCTCAGGAATATTTACACTTCCATCTTCGTTTAAGTTATTTTCAAGGAAGGCAATAAGCATACGAGGAGGTGCTGCAACTGTATTGTTAAGAGTTGTTGCAAAATAATTACCGTTTTTATTGCGTACTCTTATACGAAGTCTTCTTGCCTGAGCATCGCCGAGATTTGAACAACTTCCTACCTCAAAATATTTCTGTTGTCTTGGACTCCAAGCTTCCACATCTACAGATTTCACTTTAAGATCAGCAAGATCACCTGAACAGCACTCTAAGGTTCTTACAGGAATGTCAAGGCTTCTAAAGAGGTCTACTGTATTCTGCCACATCTTATCATACCATTTTCTTGCTTCTTCCTGCTTACACACTACTATCATTTCCTGTTTTTCAAACTGGTGTATACGGTAAACTCCTCTTTCCTCAATACCATGTGCACCTTTTTCTTTTCTAAAACAAGGTGAATAGCTGGTAAATTTCTGAGGAAGGCTTTCCTCATCAAGCATTTGGTCAATAAAACGACCTATCATGGAATGTTCACTGGTTCCTATAAGATAAAGATCCTCACCTTCAATCTTATACATCATAGCATCCATTTCAGCAAAACTCATAACTCCTGTCACTACATCACTTCTAATCATAAAAGGAGGTACACAGTAAGTAAAGCCTCTGTCTATCATAAAATCTCTTGCATAAGTAAGTACCGCAGAATGAAGTCTTGCAATATCACCCATAAGATAATAGAAACCGTTACCTGCAACCCTGCCTGCACTTTCAAGGTCTATACCATCAAAACTTTCCATAATTTGTGTATGGTAAGGTATTTCAAAATCAGGTACTTTAGGCTCACCGAACTTCTGAACTTCTACATTTTGTGAATCATCTTTACCTATCGGCACACTTTCATCAATTATGTTAGGTATAGTCATCATAATTTTCTTGATTTTCTCATCAAGTTCAGCCTGTTCCTTTTCCATAGACTCAAGATCCTCAGTATCAGCGGAAACTCTTCTTTTAAGTTCTTCCGCCTCATCCTTCATTCCCTTTGCCATACAAGCTCCAATTTGCTTGTTTAACTTATTCTTCTCAGCACGAAGACTATCCCCCTTAGTTTTTAATTCTCTTGATTTCTTGTCAAGCTCAATTACCTCATCTACTAAAGGAAGTTTTACATCCTGAAACTTATTTCTGATATTTTGTTTAACTACATCCGGATTTTCTCTGACAAATCTGATATCTAACATACATGTCTCTCCTATATTGTATATTTTATTGTAAATACAGCCCAAAAGGCTATAAACCCTCTCAAGGGCAAGCTTGTGCTTGCACAGGGTTTAAGCCTTTTGCTAATTGTATTTTAGATGTTTTTCATAACTTGAAGTGCTTTCCTTGCTATAAGCAGATTTCCATGCTCTATCAGAAAAGCCTCTAACGCAGGTAAACTTTTAATCTTAGCACCAAAATCAATCGCCATAAAGCATACTTTCGCATAAGAAATTGTTGCCATAGAAGCCTTATGGACTACTAATATATAGCCGTCCTCTACCTTATACAAATCACTCTTTATAGGTCTGCCATAAGTGATTGATTTTGCATATTCAGTTATATCATCAAGAGCAGCAAAATGCAATACAATGGTTGTTTTTTCTCCATCCAGTCCGGCAATAGAGTCTGTTATTAATTTTTCCGGAGTTTTCTCCTCTTTTTCCTCATTCTCCCTCGCAGTACCCATTTCACTGATAAACTGTCGGAGTTGATCTACCTGTGACATTTTCTTAAACAATGTTTCAAGTCTTTCTGCCAAACCGCCTTCTATAGTATCTTCCATACCTACATCTGTAATAGTAATAGATACTTTTCCGCCCGGCATTTGCATTATTCCAAGAGTTACCATGCCGCTCTTAGAAATATTACCAACTTCTGCACCTGCTCTTTCAAGAAGTTCATGGATAAAGTCAGAAGCTAAATCACTTTGTTCTATAAAGTCATCTATGCCAATCCCGTACTCTTCCATGTCTTCCGTTGTAAGAATACATCTGACTGTTCCCTTATTTAATCTTATAAATTTCATGCATTACCCTCTTTACTTGAGTGGTTGGTTAATTCTACTTTTTTCCTATTATAATGACATATTTTACAAAATTTTTCAAGATATTTTAAACGACAATACAAAATCAATTAGCAATAAACTCCGACTTTTTAGCCTTTCTTTTAACGGGTATCTCTACTTTCTCCTTATCTTCATTTTTCTTTTTTTTATTATCTTCTTTGAAAAAGCCTTTATTATTTGGATGTAAGGAAAGTCCAAGTGCCTCTTTTGCTACCTCCGTAACCGTATCAACCGGTATTATCTCAAGAGCTTTTTTAGTACTTTCAGGAACATCTATAAGGTCTTCCTTATTTGATAGCGGTATAAGTACCTTCTTTATTCCTGCTCTTTCGGCTGCCATAAGTTTCTCAGGAAGTCCACCTATAGGAAGTACCTGTCCCCTAAGTGAAATTTCTCCTGTCATGGCAAGTTCAGGATTAACTTTTATTCCAAGCACCAGAGAAGTTATTGCCGTAAACATGGTAATTCCTGCTGAAGGTCCGTCCTTAGGCACAGAACCTGACGGAACATGAATATGTATGTCCTTATCTCTAAAATCAATTTTTTTATCAAATAATAAAGACTTTACAAGACTTACAGCTATTGTTGCAGACTCCTTCATTACATCTCCAAGCTGTCCTGTAATCACTATCTGCCCTGTACCGGCAAGAGCCGTGGTTTCTATAAAAAGTATCTCACCACCCGCCTGAGTCCACGCAAGTCCGGTTACAACTCCCGGAATATTGTGTTTAAGTACCTTGTCATGTAAGGCTTTTTTATTACCGAGCAATTTAGGCAAATCTTCCTTTTTTATTACTACCTTTTCTATTTCTTTTTCAAGGATTTTTACTGCTGCCTGTCTCATTAATTTATCTATCTGCTTTTTAAGCCCTCTGACACCTGCTTCCATAGTGTAGTTTGCAATTATGTTTTTAAGTACCGCATCTGAAATTCCTATATTTTTCTTTAAAAGCCCCGTTTCCTCAAGTGACTTTGCCATAAGATGTTCTTTGGCTATATGAAATTTTTCTTCTGCAGTATAGCCTGAAAGCTCTATAATCTCCATCCTGTCAAGCAAAGGCTCACTCATCTCATCTATATTATTGGCTGTACAGATAAAAAGGACTTTAGATAAATCATAAGGCACATTCATATAGTGATCTGTAAATGTTACATTTTGTTCAGGGTCAAGAACCTCAAGCAAAGCACTTTCAGGATCTCCATTAAAGCTTCCATAACCTAATTTATCTATCTCATCAAGCACAATTACAGGATTATTTATGCCTGAACGCTTAATACTTTCCATTATCCTTCCCGGCATAGCTCCTATATAAGTTCTTCTGTGTCCCCTTATCTCAGCTTCATCCTTTATGCCGCCCAAACTTATACGAATGTACTTTCTTCCTAATGCCTCGGCTATAGCCTTACCCATACTGGTTTTTCCCGTGCCCGGTGCACCTGTAAATAAAATAATAGAACCGGCATTTTGTTTCTTTAATGCCATAACAGCTATTTGTTCTACTACTCTTTCTTTAGGCTTTTTAAGTCCATGATGACTCTTGTTTAATATCTCCTTAGCCTTCTTAATATCTATTTCTGTTTCTTTAGGTGTTTTCCAACTAAGTGCAGTAACAAATTCCAGGTATTCTAAGGTAGAGCCATATTCATGGTCATCACTTCCCATTTGTTTGAACTTATTAAACACCCTGTCTATCTCAGTTTTAACTTCCTCCGGAAAACCTGCATCTGCAATCTTTCCTTCAATCCTTTTTACATCAGAAATTTCATCAGGATTGTATTCGGAAAGTTCATCATTAAGCAGATCAATCTGCCTTCTAATCATATTTTCTCTGTAATTGTCACCCTGCTTATCCTGAATCTTTTTATTTATATCTACCTGTAGTTCTACAAGATCCTTGTATTTAAGCATAGCCTCTGAAATAAGGTGATACCTTTCCAATAAAGAATCGGTTTCAAGCATAGCATATTTCTCGGCAGCGGTTAAATCCGTATAAGGCCCTACTATACTTATAACCTCATTTACATTATCAAGTTTCTCAGAAAAACGCATAGCCCAGCTTCCCCATTGAAAATACGAGGAAATCTGTGCAAGGCTTTCTATTACCATATTAAATACAGCTCTTTGCTCTCTTTCATCTATATCCGCTTCATCATAAATTATTTCATATTCAGCAGAAAGTACCTCCTTATTTGCAACGAGATTATAGGTTTTTACTTTCACATCAGTTCTAAGTGCTATAATAAAATCTCCGTCATTATTTCTAATCCCTTTTATAATTCCGGTCAATCCGATAGGATAGAAATCTTCTTCTTTCAGTTCTTCTCTCATTTTTTCTTCTTTGAGAGGTAAAAGTATTACCGTATCCTCCACTTTAAGTGAACTCTTTTCTCTTTCGGTCAAAGAATCCGGTTCAAGATTATACTGAACATCAGGTAAAATTATTGTATTATAAATAGGTATAACTAACATCTTACACCCCCATTCTCCCTTTTTTATCTTAATCCAATCTATAAAATGATACCATTTGACAGGTATTTGTCAAGGTTTTAGAATATTTTTTTAATTGTTATCCTCATTAATCAATATTAACATATGTTTGTGTATATAATGTGTAATAAATTATGTTTATCTTAATAATCTGCTTTAGTTGCCTATATTAAGAGCAAGCTCTCATATAGGCAAACT
>CAUTOC010000062.1:0-11343 GCA_963539695.1 uncultured Catonella sp.
AATGCTTACTATTCCGGAACAAAAAGTTGCAGTAAAGTATGAAGTTAAAAAAGATGAAAATCAAGTTGAATGGAAGAAAGTAGGAACAGGAGTTATTGAAGCAGGAATGATAAATCATTCTATGAAAGCTATTTTAGAAAGCAACGGACCGGGAAATTATGAAATTAGAGTATTTAAAGAATTTACCTATATACAAACTAAGTTTATAGATAATAAACTTGGATTAAAGATAACTACTAATTAATAATTAGCAAGGAGGAATTATGAGAAGCAAACAGGCGAAGGTATTCAGTCTTATTTTAGCAACAGCCATATCAAGTACATTTACGGCAGTGCCTTATCAGGCAAAGGCAATGACTGATAAAAATGGCATAATTTATGTAACGAAAAAAGATGTAAAAAATGGAGAAGTTGTTATATCAAATAAAACAGCTAAGTCTATTATAATCAAAAGAAGTGTTAAGAAAGCTACAATCCGTCTTAAAAGAGTTAAGCTTTCAAATGGGCTTATAGTTGAAAAGGGAAATTATGTATTAAAGACTTCAAAATCAACTGTAAAAAGCTTAAAAATTTCAGAAAAAGGAACTAATCTAAAGCTTGATAAATCTGCTGATTTAAATAAAAGAAACTTTGTTCTTAAAGTAGCAAAGAATGCAGCGGGAACTCTTGATATATCAGAGTTTGGGAAAAAGATAACAGCAGAGCTTGGAAAAAACAGTGATGTAAATATAAAAGTTGGAAATAATGATAAGGCAAGTGTAATTGTTAAGAAGGCTTCAGTTACTTCTAAATTAGGGATTACCGAAGCAGGTGAGAGGGCTTCGATTTCAAAAATAAGAGTAGAAAGTCCCGTAAAACTTACTGTTAAAGTAAATACAGCAATTCTTGAAACTGCTAAAAAAGCAGATAAGGCTGTAATTAATATTGAAAATAAAGTAGCGGAAGTAAAAAATGAGGCGGGTTCCGCTATTTTGGATAATGAAGCTAAGAGACGACAGGAAGAGAAAGTAAGAGAAGAGAAAGAAAAGGCGGAAAGAGAAAAAGCCGATAAGGAAAGAGAAGAAAGAGCTAAAGAAGAAAAGGCAAAACAGCAGAGTTCCGGCTCTTCAGGAAGCGGTTCATCAGGTGGCGGCTCATATACACCAAGTGTACCTGAGAAGAAAGCTACAGCTATAACTTTAGTTAAAGAAGGTGGTGAACTTGACACCGATAATAAGAAAATAAAGATAAAAGTAAACTATACTCCGGCTGATGCTACAAATAAAAATATTGAATGGAGTATAAAAGAGGGTGCAGATAAGGTTAAGATATTATCTTCAAATGCTATGGAAGCTGAAATACAGGCATTGGATAATGGAAATTATAAGATTGAAGCTATAGTAAAGGGCAGTACAGTAAAGGCGGAGATAGACGGAGCGGTTTCAGCACAGAAGGTGGGACTTGCAGAAGGTAGTGTAGGTATAGCAGCTGATAAGAAGATAACAGGTCTTACACCGTCCGGTATATATGTGCTTCAAGAGTCTGAAGATTATTATAGTGTAGTTGCAGACGGTACAACTTCAGGAAAATATACAACTCTTAATGAAGCTTCACTTTATTCAAAGAAATTAACAGGTACCGAGCTTAAAGCACTTTACAATGCAAAGACTTATAAAGTGCATGAAATTGCCAAAGAAGGTCTGTTTGAAAAACAGATAGATACTTATTTGAAATATACTGCTGACAGTATTAATAAGGATAATTATAGTGATATAAAAGAGATCGGAAATAAACTTGTTCAGGACATTGATGCTAAAATAGCTGAAAATATGGATCCGGCAAAAGCTGCTGAAAAGGCAAAATGGGAAGATAAAAAGACGAAAGTTACAACCAAGAAAGCTGTTTTGGAGGCGGCAATAGATGTTATTGAAGGAAATGCAACAGCTACTAAAGCAGCCATAACAACTGAATATAATAAAATAAACATGGGTAAGCCGGCAGCGGAAATTGCAAAAGCTGCAGTAGGAATTATAGAAGAAAGAAGAAAAGAATTATCTGAAAAGGACTTTAAGTCTGCCATAGCTGATATGGATATTTATAACGCAATAAAAGCTGATGTGAATAAACTGAATCTTTTAATTAAAACAAACCTGCTTGTTGGAAGTAATGGAGAGGCAACATTTGGACAGGCACAGAATGTTGAATTTAAGTATAAGATTATTCATACACATACTTCTATGGGGGCGGTAGTTCCAAATACAACAAAAGTAGAAGGAACTGTTGAGCCTAATAAACAGAGTTTTTCTGTACTTAAAGAACTTAGAAAAGCCGGTTTGGGTTGGTATAAGATTAGTGTATATAAAGAGTTCGCAAAGATAGGTGATTTTACCGTAGCTGAAACATATGCACTGGTGAAGGTGGAATTGCTTGAAAAAATGTGGGGGAAGGCCGATAATAAACCTCCTATATCTTTATATGATGGAACAACATTTACACATAAAGCCGGAACACATGATACAATTAGGCTTGTAAAAAAAGCCGGCAAGTGGGTATTGGAATGGGATGAAGTTGACAATGCGACATCTTATGATGTTATGGCAGGATTTAATCTTAGCGTACAAGAAGGAGTTTTAGGTTCTTGTAATTTAACATCTACAGAAGATAATTATGCTAATGTGGAAAATGAATTTGATACTGAGCCGCTTAAATCTTTAGGAAATGAAGTTTATCAAAATGAAAAAACTGGTGATAAATTAAGAACTATGGTTGCCGTAGGTTTGACATCTAGGACAATGGAGTTAGATAAGTTGATGCCGATTAAAGGTGGCGGTGTCGGTGAAAACTTTTGGAAAGAAAATAAAGATGACATCATTGTAGTTGATATATGGATAATACCTAGAAACCGTAACGGACTTTATGTAAGTAATATGAAAGAATACCTATCTCCACAAATGAAAGAAGAATTTAAGAGAAATAAATTTTATATTGAAGGAGAGCCTCAAAATAAATTTACTGTTAAGGATTTTTATGAAAAATTTTATGGAAAACCGTTTCCATATTGAACCACAACATAATATGACGGATTTATAATATCAAAAGATACCGTAACTATTAAGTTATGGTATCTTTTGATTAATGAAGTTTAATATTTTACCTACATAACAACCTATTCAATTATAATTTTACAAAATTTTTTCTTGCCTTTGCGTATAATGATTCCACCGTCTTGTAATTCATCAGGATTAAAAGTTGCAGTAAAATCAGTTATCTTATTATCATTTACAATAACCCCTCCCTGTTCTACAGCTCTTCTTCCTTCTGAACGGGTAGTCACAAGGCCTGATTTGTGAAGCAGAGTAATTATATCAAATACACCATCTCTTGCATCTTCCATAGTTATAGTAAAAGAAGGCATATTTTCAAGATTTCCTCCACCTGCAAATAAAGCCTTTGCAGCGGCTTGAGCCTTATTAGCCTCATTTTCATCATGTACAAGTTTTGTAAGTTCAAAGGCAAGAATTTCCTTGGCCTCATTAAGCTTAGCACCTTCCCAAACTTCCATAGCAAGAATTTCTTCTATAGGAATAAAGGTGAGAAGTTTTAAGCATTTAATTACATCACCGTCATCGACATTTCTCCAATATTGGTAGAAATCATAAGGTGTAGTTTTTTTAGGATCGAGCCATACTGCACCGTTTGCGGTTTTTCCCATTTTTTTACCTTCAGAATTAAGCAGCAGGGTAATAGTCATAGCATGTGCATCCTTGCCAAGCTTTCTTCTTATAAGCTCAGTACCGGCAAGCATATTGCTCCATTGGTCATCACCGCCAAATTCCATATTGCAGCCATATTTTTGGTATAACATATAAAAATCAAAGCCCTGCATAAGCATATAGTTAAATTCCAGGAAACTGAGACCTTTTTCCATACGCTGTTTGTAACATTCCGCTGCAAGCATTCTGTTTACAGAAAAATGTGGTCCGATATCTCTTAAAAATTCGATATAATTCAGGTTAAGCAGCCAATCTGCATTATTTACCATAATAGCTTTATCTTCGCCGAAGTCTATAAATTTTTCCATTTGTTTTCTGAAACAATCACAGTTATGATCGATGGTTTCTTTTGTCATCATAGTACGCATATCGCTTCTTCCTGAAGGGTCACCTATCATACCGGTACCGCCGCCCATAAGTGCTATTGGCTTGTTACCTGCCATTTGAAGTCTTTTCATAAGACAAAGAGTCATAAAATGTCCAACATGAAGACTGTCGGCAGTAGGATCAAATCCTATATAAAATACAGCCTTACCTTCATTTATCATTTTACTGATTTCTTCTTCATTAGTTACTTGGGCAATAAGCCCCCTCGCTTTAAGTTCTTCGTAAACAGTCATATTTTTCCTCCTTATAAATGACATCCTGCCCTAAGGTGTTATAATAAAAATAAAAGCCCTCATCCTATAAAGGACGAGAGCTGTAAGCTTCGTGTTACCACCTTAATTCACAGATAATTCTGCCTCAGACAGGTACAATAATATACCCTGACTTTTTAACGGAAGTCTGCCGTCACAGCCTACTTGTGGAAACTTTCAGTGTGAAACTCCGAGATGTATTCATTCAGACTCTTCCTTTCGCCTCTCACCAACCGGCAAATCTCTGTAAGTGAACATCCGAATTACTTCTTCTCATCATAGTTTGTAATGATGATTAAATCATAATAAGTAGAATTTGTCAAGTTAAAAAATTAAATAGTTTAATATAATAATAGTTATATATAGGGGGGGGTAAATACAAAAAAAATATAAAATGTAACCATTTTGTAACCATAATATGTTATAAATATAGTTTAAGGAAAAATTTATTTATGAGAATCATAATGGAAATAAATAATTTTAAATTTATATGATATAGCTAGAGAATAAAGGTGTTTGACAAATTTATTTAAGAACAGGGGGTAATATGGAAATTTCCGGTATATTATTATCTGATATATACAATTTGATGCTTATTGTTGCTGTTTTTGCATTTTTGCTTAAAAACAGCAATAAAGAAAAAGAACAGTGGTATAGATATTTAATTGTTTTTTTGTTCTTTTTGGTTGTAGCTAAATTGATGGGTGAATCTCCGGTAGATGGCGGTATTTCTGATACTATCTCATTAGTCGGGACTTTTTTGATGTTTGCAATTACACCTTTGCTAGGATTTTTCATAATAAAATATGTATATGACTGCATGGATTATGTAAAGAAAAAAGAAAAATGGATGTCAATTATTTATCTTGGAATAACGATAATAAATTTTATTTTTCTTTTGATTTCACATATATTTTCATTAGGATTATTTTACCATTTCGACGGAATAAAATATAATAAAGGGAGCATATACGATATAAGGATTGCTATAATTGCTTTAGAATATATCAGTATACAGTTTTATATAATATATACAAGCTGTAAAAATAAACATGAATTTTCAAAAGCATTATGGCTTTTTCCGGTTTATACAATATTTATTACAATTTTACAATTTTCAACGAATAATATGACACATAATTATACTGATGTTCTCTATTATTCTATTTTACTGTATATTTATATGCAAAGCAGGGATCTTAATACTGATTTTTTAACCGGAGCCGTTAATAGAAGAAAGTTTGATGCTGAACTTACTAAGCGGGTAAATAATGGGAGTGAAACAAAATTTTCCGGAATAATGGCAGATATTGACAGATTTAAGGTTATTAATGATAATTATGGACATCAGGCGGGAGATGATGCTTTAGAAGCGTTTTCTGCTATTGTAATTAAAAATTTCAGAAAAACTGATGTAGTAGCAAGATATGGCGGTGATGAGTTTTGTATACTGACAGATATATGTGATGAATGTGAAATTGAACAGGCTATGAATAGACTAAGAAAAAGTTTAGATGCTTTTAATGCTTCAGGTAAACTTCCTTTTAATATATCATTTAGTCTTGGTTATGCGATATATGACTGCGAACTTGACGGTTCATCTTCGGCTTTTCTTAAAAGGTTGGATGAAAAAATGTATCAGGAAAAGGAAATTCATCATAAAGAAGTCGGAATGAATGTGTAAAATTGAATAATATTTGAAGGGATTTTAATGGGATTAATGACTTTTATCGGTTATTTGTTTGTATTTTTATTTGGTATTATTGCAGGTGATTTTATTAATATCTGCATTTACCATTTTTTTGAAAAAAAGAAGATATTAGTAAAAACTTTTTATAATAAAGAATGTGAGCATCGGCTCAGACTTCCTGAGTTGGTGTTTTTGTCATTTTCTATTTTTACAAAAAAGAAATGTGTGCTATATTATGACCGGCTTATTGTTGAACTTTTAAATGCAACACTATATATGTGTATATTTGTATTGAATGGTTTTTCAATTTCATCTTTAATCAGCTGTTTTTTTGTTTCATCACTTTTAATTTTGTCTTTCGTGGACTGGAAAATTTATGAGATTCCCCCTAAAATTAACATTTTTATTCTAATTATCGGTATTATAAATCTTTTGGTGGATTTAAAAAATTTTACAGATTATATTATAGGTTTTTTCTTGGTAAGTACAATCTTGATTATTTTATATGTTCTCACTAAAGGTAAGGCTATCGGCGGAGGAGATATTAAATTAATGGCGGTAGCAGGACTTATGCTCGGTTTTGAAAGAATATTTTTGGCTTTTTTTATAGGATGTGTGCTGGCAACTGTAATTTACATAATACAGACAAGATTTGTAAAAACAAATGGTATACTTGCCCTGGGACCTTATTTATCAGCCGGGATAATTATATCATTACTTTGGGGTAACAAACTCTTGGAATGGTATTATACGGTTTTGTAAGATTATGCTATATATAAAGTGTTAAAAAATAATAAGTCTTTTTACAGCTTTATATTTTACCGTAAAAAGAAACTTTGGTTATTTTGTATAGTGAAACTTCAAAAGTTTGTGCAATTTACTGGTTACATAATGAAAAAAATATTATATAATTTTATTAAATATCAGTTGACTTTGCCGAACAAATGTTTTATAATCTAAATCATCAAGAACATCTGTTTGTAAAGAAATTCTATAAATATAATATTAAGTGAGGTTATTATGGCAAAAGAGGCTAAAGAAAAAGTTATTAACACAAATGGTGACAAGAAAAAAGCATTGGAAGCAGCTATTGCACAAATAGAGAAAGATTTCGGAAAAGGCTCTATTATGAAACTCGGTGCAGGATTGGAAAAAATGAATGTAGAAGTTGTTCCTACAGGTTGTCTTAGTATTGATCTTGCACTCGGGCTTGGCGGTATACCCAAGGGAAGAATTATTGAGGTATACGGTCCGGAATCCAGCGGTAAGACTACAGTGGCACTTCACATGGTGGCAGAAGTTCAGAAATCCGGAGGTATAGCGGGTTTTATAGATGCGGAGCATGCTCTTGATCCGGTATATGCCAAGGCTATTGGAGTTAATATAGATGAATTGTATATTTCTCAGCCGGACAGCGGAGAACAGGCACTTGAAATTACAGAAACCATGGTCAGAAGCGGTGCTGTGGATATAGTTATAGTTGATTCTGTAGCAGCTCTTGTTCCAAAGGCGGAAATAGACGGAGACATGGGAGATTCACATGTAGGTTTACAGGCTCGTCTTATGAGTCAGGCACTTAGAAAGCTTACTTCTGTTATAAGCAAAACTAATTGTACTGTTGTATTTATCAATCAGCTTCGTGAGAAAATTGGAGTTATGTTCGGAAGTCCTGAGACTACTACAGGAGGTCGTGCTCTTAAATTTTATGCCTCAATAAGAATGGATGTTAGAAAGGCGGATGTTATAAAGCAAGGCGGTGAAGTTGTTGGTAATAGAACAAAAATTAAAGTTGTTAAAAATAAAATAGCACCTCCTTTTAAGGAAGCTCAGTTTGACATCATGTTCGGAAAAGGTATAAGCCGTACCGGAGATGTACTTGACATAGCGGTAGAAGATAATATTGTAATTAAATCGGGAGCATGGTTCTCTTATAATGGAGAAAAAATTGGACAGGGAAGAGAAAATGTCAAAATCTACTTGGAAAATAATCCTGATGTATTTAAGGAAATTGAAACAAAGGTAAGAGAATTACATTCTAATAAAACCGCTGTAGTAAGTACGGAAGATCCTGTTTTAGAGAAAGATGAGGAACAGGAAGAGTTTGTTGATGATGAAGTTTCTATGGAATAATTAAGATGTTTATTGAATCTATTGAAAAGGTTGGCAGGCATAAGTATAAAATCAAGTCTGAAAGCTTAATATTTTATGTATATCAGAGTGATTTGAGAAAATATGGAATAAAAGAGAGTGAAGAATTTCAAGATGATATATATGAAAAATTTATTAAAGAAACACTGATTCCGAGAGCACGAAAAAAAGCGTTAGACATATTAAGCAGAGCAGACTGTTCTGAGGCTGATTTAAGAAAAAAATTGTATTTTCATAATTATTTGCCTGATGTTATTGAAGATGCTATAGACTATGTAAAAAAGTTTAATTATATAAATGACGAGAGATATGCGGAAAATTATTTTAACTATAAAAGTAAATCCAAAAGTATATGTCAAATTAAAATGGAATTGATTTCAAAAGGAATAGATAGCGGCATAATAGAAAATTTGCTTATGGATGACAGAAGTGATGAAGAAGCTTTGTATAATTTACTCAAAAAGAAAATTAAAAATCCTGAGGAAATGGACGAAAATAAAATTAGGAAAGTTTATGCGTATCTTTACAGAAAGGGATTTAATACTGAATTAATCTCATCTGCACTTCGTGATTACCTCTCTGATACTTGACTTTTTTAGTTAAACAGTATAAAATTTAAGCGTTGTATATATCAGTTGAATTATTAACTATTTATTATATAATAATTTAGCATAGATTTATTGTACAATGAAAATTAAATAAGGAGGTGCTCCGGTGGAACAATTTATCGTCGCAGCTATCGCTGCCTCGATTACTGCTGTGGTTACTGCTCCTACTGTTTGGAAGATTGCAATTTCTAATCGTATTAAAAAATATGAAGCTAAGGTTGGAACTGCAGAAGAAAGAGCCAGGGATATAATAGAGAAAGCGAATTTAGAAGCTGAAACTAAGAAGCGTGAAGCCTTGCTCGAAGCCAAAGAGGAATCTCTAAAAGCTAAGAATGAGTTTGAAAGGGAAAGTAAGGAGAGAAGAACAGAATTACAGAAGTATGAAAAACGAGTTTTATCCAAGGAAGAAGCAACAGATAGAAAAAGTGAGGCACTTGAAAAGCGTGAAGTTAAGCTTAATGAACGCGAAGCGGAACTTGATGTAGACAGAAAGGCTGTAGAGGAGCTTCATTCAAAGCAGCTGGCTGAACTTGAAAGAATATCAGGGCTTACCTCCGAACAAGCAAAAGATTATATTCTAAAGACAGTTGAAGATGATGTTAAGCACGAAATGGCAATTATGGTTAAAGAGCTTGAAAACAGGGCTAAAGAAGAGGCTGATAAAAAGGCTAAAGAGATAGTTGTTACAGCTATCCAGCGCTGTGCGGCAGACCATATTGCTGAGGCTACTATTTCTGTGGTACAGCTTCCTAATGATGAGATGAAAGGAAGAATTATAGGTAGGGAGGGAAGAAATATCAGAACTCTTGAAACTCTTACAGGTGTTGATCTTATAATTGATGATACTCCTGAAGCGGTTGTTCTTTCAGGCTTTGATCCGGTAAGGAGAGAAGTTGCAAGAATTGCTCTTGAAAAACTCATCGTAGACGGAAGAATACATCCGGCAAGAATTGAAGAAATGGTTGAGAAAGCACAGAAAGAAGTAGAAGTACAGATAAGAGAAGAGGGGGAAGCTGCAGCACTTGAATGTGGAATACATGGAATTCATCCGGAGCTTATTAAATTGCTTGGAAGAATGAAATTTAGAACCAGTTATGGTCAGAATGTACTTAGACATTCTGTTGAAGTGGCACAGTTATCCGGTATCTTAGCTGCTGAATGTGGCTGTGATGTTAAACTTGCTAAAAGAGCGGGTCTTTTACATGATATTGGCAAATCGGTAGATAGAGAGCAGGAAGGCTCTCATGTACAGATTGGTGTTGAAATGTGCAAAAAGTACAAAGAGTCAGCTACTGTTATAAATGCAGTCGAATCACATCATGGAGATGTTGAACCGACTACACTTATAGCCTGTCTCGTACAGGCAGCGGATGCTATTTCAGCTGCTCGTCCGGGAGCAAGAAGAGAAACTCTTGAAACTTATACAAATAGACTCAAAGAACTTGAGGATATAGCCAATGAATTTGAAGGTGTTGACAAATCTTTTGCTATTCAGGCCGGTAGGGAAGTAAGAGTTGTTGTAGTTCCAGACCAGGTTGCAGATTCGGAGATGGTATTATTGGCACGGAATCTATCTAAGAAGATTGAAGCTTCACTAGAGTATCCGGGTCAGATAAAAGTAAGCATAATACGCGAATCAAGAGCTGTTGATTATGCAAAATAAAATTTAGTCCCTGTTTTTCAGGGACTTTTTTTATAATAATTTTTAGCAAATATTATAAATAAACTTAGATTTTTATGATAACAATGAAGGGAGAATGAAATGAAATATGTATCTTGGAATGTAAATGGGCTTAGAGCCTGCCTTACAAAAGGTTTTTTGGAGTTTTTTAATGAAGTTGATGCGGATGCTTTTGGGCTTCAGGAAATAAAACTTTCAGAGGGGCAACTTGAGCTTGACTTGCCCGGATATTATAAATATTGGAATTATGCTGAAAAAAAAGGATATTCAGGAACGGCATTATTTACAAAAAAAGAACCTGTCAATGTTACTTATGGCATAGGTATAGAGGAGCATGACCACGAAGGAAGAGTAATTACTGCCGAGTATGAGGATCATTTTTTTGTAGTATGTTACACTCCAAATGCTAAACAGGAGTTGGAACGACTTGATTATAGAATGATTTGGGAAGATGATTTTAGAGCTTACCTGAACAAGTTAAAAGAAAGTAAATCGGTTATACTTTGTGGAGATTTGAATGTAGCTCATAAAGAAATCGATCTTAAAAATCCTAAAACAAACCATAGAAATGCAGGATTTACCGATGAAGAGAGAGGGAAAATGACAGAACTTTTAGAGGCCGGTTATATAGATACTTTCAGATTCTTTTATCCTGAACTTGTAAATGTGTATTCATGGTGGTCTTATCGTTTTAAAGCTAGAGAAAAGAATACAGGCTGGCGTATTGACTATTTTATAACTTCTGAAAATTTTAAGGACAGGCTAAAAGCGGCAAAAATACATTCAGAAATTCTTGGAAGTGATCATTGTCCGGTAGAACTTGAAT
>CAUTOC010000063.1:0-11293 GCA_963539695.1 uncultured Catonella sp.
TTTCGGATCAGCGAAAAACTCCAATGGGCGAAACAGACTAAAGTCATTAAAATAAACCGCCATAGGTTACAGATTGTGACCTATGGCGGTAATATTTATATCTTTATTATTTAACTCAGCCTTGTTTAAGTTTTATTTTAGTATCACTTGCAAGCTTTTTCATTTCCTTTGCGGAATTTACCACATTTTCCGTAATGGCAACTCCGCCCAGTATCCTCGCAAGTTCCATAACTTCCTCAGTTTCATTAAGTTTCCTTATACCGGTAGATGTATGACATTCATCCAGTTTCTTTTCTATCAGACAATGATTATCCGCCATAGCTGCTATTTGTGCAAGATGTGTTATGGCTATAAGTTGTCTTTTATCTGAAAGTAAAGCCATTTTCTCCGCTACCATTTGAGCTGTCCTGCCACTTATACCTGTATCCACCTCATCAAAAATAAGGGTAGGAATCTCATCTGTATCCGCCATTACCGACTTTATTGCCAACATTATCCTTGAAAGTTCACCGCCTGAGGCTATTTTAGAAATTGACCTGACAGGTTCTCCCGGATTTACAGATATTTTAAATATTATTTCATCATTTCCCTTTGAAGTAAAGTCTTTGGCTTTAGTAAATTCCGCCTCAAACTCCACCTGCAAAAAATTCAGGTCTGCAAGAGCCTGCTTCACTCTTTCAGCCAACTCTACCGCACCTTTTTTGCGTACTGCCGTAAGCTTATCACATTCAGAAAGTATATTTTTTTTAAGTATTTCTACTTCTGTAGATAACTTTTCTTTATACTCAGAGGCATGTTCAAGCTTTTCTATTTGTTTAACCGAAGTATCAAAAAAGTCCAGTGTAGTTTCGTATGTGCCGCCATGCTTTGCAAATATACCTCTAATCTTATCCAACCTTGTTTCAGACTGCATAAAATCAGCTTCATCAAATACATTATCATCAGCATAATCCGAAAGTGAATGTTCAAAATCATTTAACAAGCTTTCTATATCGGAAATCTGATTCAACAATTCTTGTGCACCTTCATCCACATCTGAAAGCCTTGATATGGTTCTTACTATATTTCCTATGCTGTCATCTGCACCGCCATTATCAGAAAGGTTTTTTCTTGCTTCTTCTACAAGATTTATTATTTTGCTTGAGGCTGCATATTTTCTAACCTTTTTATCCAGTTCCTCTTCCTCACCTTTTATCAGCTTAGCTTTTTTAATTTCGCCGCACTCATATTTCAGGAAATCCAATTCTCTTGAAAGTAAAGCCTCATCATCACTGTATTCTAAAAGCTCATTCTCCTTTTCTTTATAATTACAAACAAGCTCTTTAAGCTTTGACTTTAGAGGTTTTACTTCATCTTTACAATATCTGTCCAAAATTTCCAAATGATTTTTAGGAAGCAATAATGTCTGATTTTCTGTTTGTCCATGTATGTCAAGAAGAAGAGATGCCGCCTCTCTTACCTTAGAAAGCGTAACTATCTCACCATTTATCTTACTTATATTTCTGTCAGCCGTAAATTTTCTGGTAATTACCACCAGTCCGTCTTCCGGTACAATATCCAAATTTTCAAGTTTTTTCTCAGTATGTTCATTTACAGAAAATATAAGTTCTACAAATCCTGAGTCCTTGCCGGCTCTTACAAGATTTTTGCCTGCTTTTGCTCCCAAAGCCAAATTAATAGAGCCTATAATTACAGATTTTCCTGCACCTGTCTCTCCGGTGAGGATATTTAGCCCCTCACCGAAGGAAACTTCTGCTTCATCTATGATTACGAGGTTTTTAACATGAAGCCCCTCTAACATATACCCCCCTTAACTTATATTTTTTACTACTACCTTACAACGCAGTATAGTACCATTTACACTGGCTCTTATATTCGTTGTACCCGGTTTTTTAGCTGTAACCAGTCCGTTTACAACAGTTGCTATCTCAGGGTTTTCAGAATCCCAATTAACCTTTTTTACCTCTCCGAGAACCGACAAAGTAAATGTATCATACTGCTCAAGTGAAAAATCATAGAAGTTAAGTCCTACTACCGTTACAGCCACCTGAGCCGTTTTACCGCTTGTGGTGGCAGCGGTTATAACTGCATTTCCCGGAGCTACTGCCATAATAAGTCCGTTTTTATTGACTTTTGCAACTGCTTTATTATTTGTAGACCATTTTATTTTATCATCTGTGCCGCTTGGCACTACAGAATATACTGTACTTTGGCTGTCGCCTACTCCCATAGTAAGGGTTGTATTTGAAAGTGTAAGACTTGTAGCAGGTATATACTCTCTTGCCTTTACAACTACCGCCTGTTTCTTTCCGCTGTTATCCTTTGCGGAAATAATTATCTTTGTCGTACCCGCTGCAAGGGCGGTTACCCTTCCCTTAGAATCTACCATAGCAATATCCGTATTTTCAGATTTAAATTTCGCCGTCTTATATGTAGCATTTTTAGGGTTTATTTTTACTTTAATTGTTTTTCTTCTGCCCACAATCATTGAAAGAAAAGACGGATTGGCACTTATAGAGCCTGCTTCTCTTACTACTCTTATCCTTGCGGTAGCCTCCGCTCCGCTTCCGTCCGTAGCTTTAACCTTGATTGTAGCATAGCCCGGTTTCTTACCATAAATCTGTCCGGATTTATTTACTGAAACTATACTGTTTTTACTGCTTGACCATTTTAATACCTTATTTGTGGCAGAATTAGTTTTAAGTTTTGCTTTAAGCAAAAATGACTTGTGATATCCAAGATTGTATGCGGTTTTATTCAGCTTAATTTCTGAAATCGGCTCCTCTACTGTAACTACACAGCTTGCCTGCATTCCGTTTTCATCTGCCGTAACGGTTATGATAGCAACTCCGCCTTTTTTACCTTGAACTACACCGTTCTTATCTACACTTGCTATAGAACTTTGAGATGATTTCCACTTTACCTTCTTGTTGGTAACATCATCATTATCAAAAGTAACTTCAAGTTCAACCTCATCTCCTACAGCAAGGTCATACTCTGTATAATTAAGTTCAATTTTTCCAACCGGTTGGTTTACCCTAAGTTTACAAACTGCCGTAAGCCCGTTACTTGACTTGGCTGTAATTATAGTTTCACCTGCCGAAGTAGCTGTTACCTTACCTTTTGCATCTACCTTTGCAACAGACTTGTCACTTACCGACCAAAGCACCTTAGTATCGGTAGTATTTTTAGGATTAAATGTAACTTCAAGAGTATAACTCTCTCCTACATCAAGTATCAGCGAAGCTGCTGAAAGTTTCATTCCGGTAGCCTTCTGCGTAACTTTAACCGTACAGGTAGCTGAAACCTTTCCGTTCGGAGTGGATACTATTATGTATGCTGTACCCGACTGCTTGGCTGTGATAAGACCTGTCTTACTTACATCTGCAATTTTTGAATCCATAGACTTATAGTTAAGTGTCTGATTTGTTGCATCGCTAGGTGTTAAAGCAGCGGTAAGTTTATAAGTTTCACCCACTGCAAGTGAGATTTCCGTTCTGTCAAGCTTAATTCCTTCTACCGTCTTAATAATGGTCAAATCGCAGGTTGCCACTACTTGAGGATTTATATCGGATGAAGCTATAATACTCACATGACCTGCCGACTTAAATGTAACAAGTCCGTTTCCGTCTACCTGTGCTATCTTTTCATTAGTTGATTTCCAGTTTATTTTTGCACTTGTAGCTTCTTTCGGAGTTACTGTTGCTGTCAGTTGGAAAGTCTTGTCGCTTAAAGGTTTTTCTACTACAGTTTGTGACAGTATAATGCCGGTAACAGGTGTATTTACTGTAACTTTAGCCGAACCAAGCACTACATTTTCTTTGTTGAGTGCCATAATTATAGCAATTCCCGGTGATTTACCTGTTACAGATGCCACAGCACTGTGATTATTTTCATCATCCACCTTTACTATCTCAGGGTTGGAACTACGCCAGTAAAGATAAGTTCCGTTAGATGTTCCGGGTACCACATCCGCCCTGATTGAAGCTATCTTATTTACTTCTATTGTTGTTTCCGCCGGTGTCAGTGTAATCTTGGTAACAGCCGCCGTTACTCTTATTTTACAGGATGCCCGTTTGGTTATTCCGCTTACTGTATGTTCAACTATAACAGTAGTTTCACCTGCTGCCACACCTTTTACTACAGCACTTACACCATTTCCTGCTACCGTAGCTATAGATACATTTTCAGAACGCCACTGCCATGAATCACTTGTAGATACATCTGTTGCAACTGCATTTAAATCAACACTGCCTCCCACAGGAATAGTTAATTCACTTGAACTTAGTGCTATTGAGTCAATTACAATTACAGTTATTACAAATGAATTTCCTCTTCCGTCATCTACAGTAACCTTACCGACACCTGTTTTAAGAGCTGTAATTACGGAAGTTGCGGTATCTACCTTTACTGTACCGGAATTATCCGCATTATAATTAAATTCTTTTATACTTCCGATATTTGAATTGTTGTATATATTGTAGGTATCGCCGACATTCATATAAATCGTAGCATTAGATGTAGTCAAAGGTACATTAACTGTAAATGATATTTTTGTTTCGTTTATATCTTTATAATTGCTTTTTATATTTTTAAGTCTTGCCGTAACCTGATATGTTCCCGCCCTGCTTCCTTCTATCTGCAAGCTTGAGGCGGAATCACCTGTTTTAGCCCTTGTATTTACAAAAGAAAGTATATTTTTTACTACTTTACCTTCTTTTTTTACTTCCCATTCAAGATCATTAGGATCCATCATATTGGTATAGATTGTCTTTCTTCCGCCTGCGAGTACAATTTCTTTATTTGCCACATTCTCATTAAAGTTTTCATAATTTCCGGCGGCAACATTTTCTGTTGACATCTTCAGCGGCACTACTACTGTTGTAGAAGTAGGTTTTACCTTATGTGTAGGATCTTCTCCCGCCATTACGGAAACTTCTGCAACACCCGCTCCTAATGCGGTAACTACACCGACACCCTTAGTGTTATCTACATCTAATACCGACTTATCGTTATTCTTTCCATTTACTTCTATTGACCAAATAAGCACCGAACCGCTATAATCCAAATTCCCGTCCGCAGTAGCGGTCTTATAGCCTTTTAATCTAATTTGGTACTTCTTATTTACAACAGGCATAACCAAAGTATTAGGTCCTTGATCAGTAGAAAAGATACGAGCATAATGAGGCTTGGTGGAGTCTAAATCTTTGGTCTTATCTATCTCCAAATCCACCTTTGCATAGAAACCGAAGTTATAGTTGGCACCGCCTATTGTAACACTTCCCGATATTTCCTTACTTCCCGCTCCCATCCTTGTCAACTTTATTCCCGAACTGTCTCCGTTCGGTGCAGTTACTACTTCCGCCTTTACAATACTATCAGTACTGTTATTAAGCTTAATTTTAGCTCCGGATACAGCCTGCGAAGTATTAGGTTGACTCTTTAATACACTTAATAAGCTAAGTGTTGCCGTATCGGTAGAAAGTGTAAATGGTTCTTTAGAAGCTCCTCCTGTTGAAAGATTTACTTCAAAATTACCGCTTGCATCTTTAAGCAAATAATCTTTATCGTCTGCTGCAAAGATACTATTAACATTACTGCCAATCATTTGCTGTAAATTTGATAAGCTTTTTACAATAAATGATACCATTCCTTCACCTGATTTTTCAGGTAATGAGGCTGTGTTTAATACCATCAGCACAGCAAGAAACAATGCAAGCTTACTCTTAAAATTCTTAATTATTCCGTGATTATTCTTCATGGGTGTCCTCCTCTGCTTAGTATGAACTCATTATCTTTAATGCTAATCCAATCCTTTGACAGTTATGTGTCATTTTTAATAAAACCATATCACTTACTCACGCAAACGATATGGTTCTTTTATTTTGCTTACTATCTTTAGTTACTCTTCCCAGTTATGGAATACATTTTGCACATCATCCTCGGCGTCAAGCAAGTCAAATATCTTATTTATTTTCTTTATATCATCTTCACTTGTAAGTGTTACATAGTTTTGAGGTATCATCTTTACTTCCGCCTCAGCCATAGGTATACCAAGTTTTTCAAGTTTCTCTCTTACCTCAGAGAACATATTCGGTGCTGTTATTATTTCAAAGCTGTCCTCATTATCTGCAAAGTCTTCCGCTCCCGCTTCAATAACTGTCATCATAAACTCGTCAGGATCAGCATTATACTCCTCTTTATCTATAAGAATCTGCCCTTTTTCATCAAACATATAAGATACACAGCCCGGTGTGCCTACATTTCCGCCGCCCTTTGTAAAAGCGTTTCTTACATTAGCCGCCGTGCGGTTTTTATTGTCTGTAAGTGTTTCTACTATAATAGCGGTACCGCTCGGTCCGTAACCCTCATATACTGCATGTTCATAATTGACCGAGTTTGCATCTCCCGCCGCCTTTTTAATGCCCCTGTCTATTGTATCATTAGGCATATTATTTGCCTTTGCTTTTGCTATTACATCACGCAGCTTTGAGTTATTGGCGGGATCCGCTCCTCCCTCCTTTACGGCTACGGCTATTTCTCTTCCGATAATGGTAAATATCTTACCTTTAGCAGCATCGTTTTTTTCTTTTTTGTGTTTAATATTTGCAAACTTTGAATGTCCCGACATTTTACTTTCCTCATTTCATATACATTTTAGCAATCTATATAATCTTAGCACTAATGCTCTATTCTGTAAAGAGTCTAGCTTTCTTTGATAAGTTTTTTCAGCTTGTCCATTACATCTGCAGAATTGTTATTTTCGGATACTGCAATAAAAATAGTATCATCTCCGGCTATACAGCCTATAATCTCATTCATCTCCAAAGCATCTATAGCTGTAGCAACCGCCATAGCCATACCCGTTACCGTCTTTAACACTATCAGATTGCCGGAAGAAATCATTGATATAAAGCCTTCTTTTAAAATTGTTACATATTTGTCATTTACTTCTTCGTCATTTAATATAACAGCATATTTCTGTCTGCCGCTTATATTTACCTTAGTTAAGCTTAACTCTCTTATGTCTCTTGAGATAGTAGCCTGTGTTACATCATAGCCTCTGCTTTTAAGCAGTTTCAATAACTCCTCCTGTGTTCCTATCTCTCTTGTTTTTATAAGTTTTATTATTTCATTATGTCTTCTTGTCTTCATAATCCCCTCTCATATTTATTAATAATTTTGCCGCCTAAACTGCTATAACACTAAATTATTCGAGATGAACTTTTTCCTTACGCTGTCAAAAAATCTAAAATCATTAATTCTTAAAAATGCAACTGTAAGCTCCGCCTTCATTATTTCAACTCTATCGCCCGGTAACAGCCTTATTCCTTTGTTACCGTCAAAACTTACAATAGCTTCCTGTGGTTCACTTTTCTTGTTCCACTCCACATCTATATCCACTTTTGAAGAGGACGAGGCAATTACACCTCTTGAATTAAGACTGTGCGGACAAATCGGAAGTATTCCGAACACCTCCGTATTCGGCATTATTATTGCCCCGCCTGCTGAAAGGTTATAACCGGTAGAACCGGTGGGGGTGGTAACTATAATTCCGTCTCCATAAAGATCTGTCATAGGTATTCCGTCTATATATATCGCCGTAGATATAGCCCGTACAAGATTTCCCCTTGCAACAACTATATCATTTAGTGCATTTGATTCATATACTGTCCTTCCACCTTTTATTACCTGTCCGCTTAACATAAAGCGTTTTTCAATATGAAAATTTCCTGCCATTACAGAGTCGGCAGCCTCATATATCTGTTCAGGCTCTACTTCTGCCAAAAATCCTACTGTACCCAGATTAACTCCTAAAATCGGTATTCCTTTAGGAGACAACTCTCTTGCCGCCTGAATTATAGTTCCGTCACCTCCGAATACCATTACACAAGCTGCATCTTCCGGAAGTTCCGATATATCGGTAAAGTTTTCTCTAAGCTCTCCTCCTCCTTTTCTGACTTTCAGCCTATACACGCTTCCGCCCTTTTTTTCAATATAGTTGCAGATTTTACTAACATCCGCCTCTCCTGCTCTGGTAGAATGATTAACTATAATCCCTATTTTTATCATCATACCTCCGTCTGATTAAGGGTAGTTTTTGCTTTTTCCACCACCCCATCTGCATCTGTTAAAATATTATCAATTTCCTCTTTTGTCATCTTCTCGTTTTTTTTCTGCATATAAAGGAGATATTCAATATTGCCCTCAGGTCCCTTTACAGGCGAAAATGTAAACCCTTTTATAAGGAAATTAAGCCCGGCTGCAAAATTAACAACCAGTTTTATTACCTCACTATGAACCGTAAAATCCCTTACAACGCCTTTTTTACCGACTTTTTCTCTACCTGCTTCAAACTGCGGTTTTATAAGGCAGACCATATATGCCTCATCCTTTATCAGATTAATGGCAGCAGGTAGAACTTTTGTTAGGGAAATAAAAGATACATCCACTGAGGCAAAATCAGCCTTTTCAGGTATTTGTTCTTCTGTAACATAGCGAATATTAGTCTTTTCCATAGATACAACTCTTTTATCATTTCTTAATTTCCAAGCTAATTGATTTGTACCTACATCTATTGCATAAACCTTTGCCGCTCCGTTTTGCAACATACAGTCCGTAAAACCTCCTGTTGAAGAACCGATATCTATACACACCTTATCTGTAAGGTTCAGGCTATATACATCTACAGCCTTTTCAAGTTTAAGTCCTCCTCTACTTACATATTTCAGAACTTTACCCTTAACTTCTATCTCTTCTTCCCTGTCAAACTTGCTGCCTGCCTTATCTTCTCTTTGTCCTTTCACAAAGACTTCTCCTGCCATTATTACAGCTTTAGCTTTCTCTCTCGAGTCAAAAAAACCCCTCTCCACCAAAAGCACATCCAGTCTTTCTTTCATCATTACTACCTTCTAAAAAGCTCATCATCTAATTTAAGCAGAGCTTTTTCTTTTATTTTTTCTGCAATTTTTTCAGCAGTAAATCCATATTTCCCCCAAAGTTCACTAAGACTCCCCTGCTCAATAAAACTGTCAGGTAAAGTTATAGGAATAAAATTATAATCAAGATAGCGACTTGTCGACTCTGCCATAAGCCTTTCCGTGTAACTGCCCGTTTTAACACTTTCTTCTATTGTAACTATTATGTTATGCTCATTTTTAAGTTCTTCCAACAGCTTCCCGTCAGCTTTATCCAAAAATCTGACATTTACAACTGTAGGATTTATTCTGTTTTCCTGTAATAGTTTATCTACCTCAAGTGCCAACCTCACAGTCTTTCCTGTCGCAAATATAACAATATTTTTACCTTCCTTTATAATTTCATTTTCATAAGCAGTTATAGGCTTAAATTCTATCTCTTCAAACTCGTCTGCAATTCCTCTAGGGTAGCGTACTGCCACGGGCTTATTAAGCCCATAAGCATATTTTAACATTTCTTTAAGCTCTCTGGCGTCTTTCGGATTTAGTATCATAAGCCCCGGTACAGATGCTAAATAGCTCGTGTCAAAAATACCCTGATGAGTTTCTCCGTCACTCCCAACCAATCCCGCCCTATCTACAGCAAAAATTACCGGAAGTCCCTGCAGACAGACATCATGTATAATTTGATCATAAGACCTTTGTAAAAATGTAGAGTATATCGCTACTACAGGTTTTAGTCCTCCTGCCGCCATTCCTGCCGCAAAAGTGACTGCATGTTCCTCCGCTATACCTACATCAAAGAAACGCTTTGGATAAATCTGCTTAAAATTATAAAGTCCCGTACCATAAGGCATAGCCGCTGTAATTGCAACCAGTTTTTCATCTTTTGCTGCAAGTTCAAGCATTGTTTCCGAAAAAATTGAAGTATAGCTCCTGCCTATTTTAACATTTAAATATTCTCCTGTCTTTATATCAAAAGGCTCTACTCCATGAAATTTTGCAGGATTTTCCTCTGCCTTCTTGTATCCCAGTCCTTTTCGTGTAATTACATGAATTATTACAGCTCCATCAACCCTGCCTGCATTTTCGAGTACTCCTTTAAGTTCCTTTACATTATGCCCGTTTACCGGTCCTAAATAAGTAAGTCCCATATCTTCAAAAAGCATTCCCGGCACGAACAGACGCTTTATCATATCTTTAGATGTTTTTATTTTATCAAAAAGTCTGCTTCCAAGCGTAGGCATCCCATTTAAAGCTTCTTTTACATCACTTTTTAATTTCAGATATTTTCTGCTGGTTCTTATTCCCTCTAAATATCTTGCCACTCCGCCCACATTCCTTGAAATGGAGCGTTCGTTATCATTTAATATGATAATCAGGTTTGATTTAATTGTTCCTGCATTATTTAAGGCTTCAAGAGCCATTCCGCCTGTCATTGCACCGTCACCTATTACTGCGACCACTTTCTCGCTTGTACCCCGTAAATCTCTTGCAGCCACCATTCCAAGTGCCGCCGAGATAGAAGTTGAAGCGTGTCCCGTGCCGAATGAATCACAGTCGCTCTCATTCCTTTTTGGGAAACCGGAAATCCCGTCAAGCTTTCTAAGGCTGTCAAGCTTTTCCTTTCTCCCTGTCAGTATTTTATGTACATAAGACTGATGACCCACATCCCAAATCAGTTTATCATAAGGGAAATCAAGATAACGGTGTAATGCTATTGTAAGTTCGGTTATGCCGAGATTAGAGGCTAAATGACCGCCATTTTCCGCTGCTGATTTTATAAGCAGCCTCCTAATTTCTATAGCTAATTCTTTCAGCTCACTCTCCGGTATTTTTTTTATATCATTAGGTTTATTTATATTATCCAATAACGGCATAGCTACACCCCCTTTTTGCCTATCTATCTCTATTTTTCAAGTATTCTATAAATTCTAATATAAAGTCATCGTAGTTATTATTACATATATTCTTTAAGTTATCTGTAATATACGCATTATTTTCATCAATTAATCTATATGCTTTTTCTTCACCTATTAATTTAAAATAAGTAAGCTTATTATTTCTTTCATCGCTATGTACCGGCTTCCCAAGCTTTGCCTCATCTCCGCTTATATCTAAAATATCGTCTTGTAGTTGAAACACAAGCCCTAAAGAAATTCCTATTTTTTCCATTATATCAATTTCTTCTTTTTTTGCACCTGCAAGCAATGCTCCTATTACAAAAGCAGCCTTTATAAGCCCGCCTGTTTTAAGTTCATACATAGTAAGAAAAAAAGGTTCGTTCTTCTCTTTTTTCCCTTCCTCCGAAAGTATATCAAGTACCTGTCCGCCTATCATCCCTTCTGCTCCGGAATAATAAAACATTTTTGATA
>CAUTOC010000064.1:0-11139 GCA_963539695.1 uncultured Catonella sp.
ACCCTAAACATTAAACATGATGAGGCTTCTACGTCTTCTTTTCTTGCTTTTTCTTCAGCCTTTTCTTTTTCCTTTTCCAGTTTCTTTGTCTGCTTATCGTGTAAATACCTGTCTTTATTACCTTGTTCTTTAAGGTCATCAGCAGTTAATGTCATAGACTGCCACCAAATAAGGTCAACAACTCCTGCGAGCATAGAAACAAGACCATAAACCATTCCCGCTCCAAATATAGCCATTACTCCCGTAACTGAAGTTATAATTGTAAATGCGGCTATGCCGTAAAGATATTTTTTAGTTGTGGCATCTCCATACAACATAGCATCTATTATTCTGAAAAATTTTTCCTTAGTGCTTAATTTCATTAACTATCTCCATTAAAAAGTTATTCCCTTTTTATCTTTAAGAAGCTTTCCGCCTCCTACTATTATAAATGCTCCACATACAGCCGCAACTACTACAATAACTATCCCTAATGCAATATTAATCACACCTACAAAATTCATACTTTTGTATGCTTTTTCGTCACTGTTTGTAAATTCTGACATTTTCCTTCTCCTTATAATTCTTTATAATAAACCTTACCTGTTAATATTATCATATATTAAATAAAAAATAAAGTAATATAACAAACTTGAATTTTCACATTAAAATGAGTATAATTCTTGTAGTATACACAAAACATCACATCAATGTGCTTTCACATAGAAAAGAGGTTTTATGAAAGGATATGTAAATACAAATATAGGAGAAGTTTCAATCAGTAATGATGTTATAGCAAGCTATGCAGGTTCAGCCGCTATAGAATGTTTCGGCATTGTAGGTATGGCAAGCCTCAGTATGATTAACGGTCTTGCCACACTGCTTAAAAAGGATAATTTAAGTAAGGGCGTTGAAATTATAATTGAAAATAATGAAATTACCGCCAAACTTCATATAATTGTGGCTTACGGAGTAAGTATTTCTGCCGTTGCTGAAAATCTTATTGAAAATGTTACTTATAAGGTTGAGGAATTTACAGGCATGAATGTTAAAAATATCTATGTTTATGTAGAAGGCGTAAGGGTCGTTGACTAAGGAGGATTCACAAGTGGCAATATCTAAATTAGATGCAGCATTACTAAAAAAAGCATTTTTAGCCGGTGCTGCGAGACTTGAGTCTCAAAAAGAAAGAATTAATGAACTTAATGTATTTCCTGTTCCGGACGGAGATACAGGAACTAATATGACTCTTACAGCCATGTCTGCTGTAAAAGCTGTAAATGCAGTAGAAAATCCTACTATTGAAAGTCTTGCAAAGGCGATGTCCAGCGGTTCATTAAGAGGAGCAAGAGGAAATTCGGGTGTTATTCTCTCCCAGCTTTTAAGAGGATTTTGTAAAGAAATAACCGCACATGCGGACAATGTAACCGTATCTGTATTGGCTGCGGCTTTTAACAGAGCTGCCGAAACAGCCTATAAAGCAGTTATGAAACCGAAAGAAGGAACTATTCTCACTGTTGCAAAGGGCGGAGCTGAAAAAGCTGCAGAGCTTGACGGTACAACTGATGATATAGCAAAATTTGCCGGTGAAGTTATCGCTTATATGGAAAAAGTTCTTGATTCAACTCCTGAAATGCTTCCTGTGCTTAAAGAAGCAGGTGTAGTAGATTCAGGCGGTGCAGGACTTTTAGAAGTGCTTAAAGGGGCTTACGATGTCCTGCTTGGCAAAATAGTTCCGCTTGCAGACGGCAATATAAATACCGTATCCGTTTCATCCGGCAAATCAGGAATTACTGATGATATAGAAACTGCCGACATCAAATTCGGTTATTGTACAGAATTTATCATAATGTCTGAAAAAGAGTTTACCGAAAAAGATGAGGCTGATTTCAAACAATATTTGGAAGGACTCGGTGATTGTATAGTAGTGGTTGCTGATGATGAGGTAGTTAAGGTACATGTGCATACCAATGATCCGGGACTTGCTATCCAAAAGGCTCTTACTTATGGTCAGCTTACAAGCATGAAGATAGATAATATGCGTGAAGAGCACCACGAAAGGGTTATTGAAAATGCAACACAAAAAGCTCTTGAGCAGAAAGAAAACACAAAAAATGTTCCTGATGCACCAAGAAAAAAAGAAGGCTTTATAGCTGTATCGGCAGGTGAAGGACTTAGCGAAATTTTTAAAGGACTTGGAGTTGACTATGTAATTGAAGGCGGTCAAACCATGAACCCCAGTACAGATGATATTCTAAATGCTATAGACAAGGTAAATGCCGATAATATTTTCATCCTTCCTAACAATAAAAATATCATTCTTGCAGCAAACCAAGCCAAAGAGCTTACATCGGATAAAAATATCATAGTTATCCCAAGCAAGACAGTGCCGCAGGGTATCTCAGCTCTCATTAATTATATCCATGATAATGAGATATCCGATAACACGGCTAAAATGATTGAAGGTATGAAATGCACAAAATCAGGTGAGGTTACTTACGCAGTTCGTGATACCGTGATTGACGGAAAGAACATCAGTCAGGGTAATATAATGGGAATAGGTGATGAAGGAATAATATCTGTATGCGATTCAGTTGACAGTGCCGTCCTTGAAATGCTTAAAACACTTGTAGACGAAGATTCCGGTATCGTAAGTCTTTACTTCGGTGCTGAAGTAACTGAGGAAGCCGCTAATGCTCTTGCAAAGAAAATCTCTGAAATTTATCAGGGATTGGATGTAGAATTACAGTTTGGAGGACAACCTGTTTATTATTATTTACTTTCAGTTGAGTAAAATAAACTTCAAAATAAAGGTCCCGCATTTTTTGCAGGACCTTTTCTTTTTGTTCATTATACTACACTTGTCTACTTATTTTCATTATCCTCTTTAAGATGTTTTTTAAGTATTACATACCCTAGATAAATTCCCGCAAAAGCCAATACAAAAGTTATACCTGTAGATAGTACCCCCATAAGCCCCTGAGTATATTTTATTTGAGCATTCATACTTTCCTCGGTCATTCCTGCCCTTCCTACCCAAGCTGCCTTATATTGCTCTAAGAAAAACCATGACGGAATAATAGAACCCCAAGCCTGACCTACATGCATAACTCCCGAAGCAATAGCAAGTTTCCATATTTTAACATTCTTTCCGGGTTTTGATGCTATAAAATCCGCAATTACAGCCATTACCATAGAACTTACCACCCAAGGAATATATCCTCCACCCATAATCCATGATAATGCCATAAGAATAGCCGTCATAAATGTAAACTGCCACATTTTACCTACTTTTCTTGACATAAATACAAGAACCGAACCGGTAAGCAAAGAGCATAAGCCGGGACTTATTGCATGTCCAAAAGGTCCAAGCGGTGTAATTATAACCATTGCTATCATAAAAAATATGATATAAAGTGCAGATAGCAATGAAACCGTTACCACATCTTTCATCTTAAAACTGTTCTTCATTTTTTTCTTCCTCCATATTATTAAAAATATTATTTAATTTACACAAAGTATCACTCGTAAGTTCAAAATCCTCATGCACCTTACCTCTTTTAAGATAGATTATTCTATTTGCCACATTTCTTATAAATTCATAATCATGAGAAATAACTAATACTGCCGCATTTTCTTTAAGCCTTACTATCTCCTTTGCCACCTTCTTCATAGAAACAATATCAAGTCCGCTGGTAGGCTCATCAAAGATTATAAGCGGCTTATCGCAAAGCATAGCCATTCCTATTTGAAGCCTTTGTTTTTGACCTCCGCTTAAATCAAAAGGATGTTTATTTTTATATTCATATAATCCCAAATATTTAAGAGTTTTCTCTATAGCCTCTTTATTATTCTTTACAAGAGCAAGCTCATTGTATACAGAAGTTCCAAAAAGCTGAAAATCAGGATCCTGCATTATATAAAATGGAAGTTCAAAAAGACTGATTTCCCCTTTGTCAGGCTTTACACTCTTACATAAAAGCTTTGCTAAAGTTGTCTTACCTACCCCGTTATTCCCCGCCAACACACTTACTTCACCTTTTTTTAATTCAAGGCTTATATCTTTTAGAATGTCTTTATAGCTTATATTTTTTAGGCTTGCAATTTTTTCTGTATTTATACATTTTTCAGGTACAGGCAAATCTAAGTCAAAAAGGTCAAAACTTCTTGTATCATAATTACTTTTCTTAAACTCTTTCTCACTGTCAAATTGATTTAATCTTCCCGACTCCACAAGAAATACCCTATCTATAAGCCCCTTTAGATAATAAAATCTGTGGTCGGCTACAATTACCGTAATACCTCTCCTCTTCATCTCTGATATAATTTTACCAAGTTTCATAGCATTACCGTAATCAAGATTAGCAGACGGCTCATCAAAAATTACAGCTTTCTGATTAAGTACCATAGCAGAGGCAAGAGCAAGAAGCTGTCTTTCTCCGCTTGATATTTCAAAAATATTCCTATTTAACAGAGCGTGAAGTCCAAACTTTTCAGTCAAAGCCTCCACTCTTTCATCCATTATCTCCTTCGTATAGCCATAATTTTCCATAGGAAATACCAGTTCTGATGTAGAATTGGTTGTAAAAAACTGGCTTCTCGGATTTTGAAATACTGAACCTATCTTTTTATTAATCTCAAACATTCTAAGTTCACTGTATTTTTCATCTTCAAGATAAAGATTTCCGGTAAGTTTTCCTTCTATAGTTTCAGGTATCAGTCCATTGAGGCATTTTAACAAAGTGGACTTGCCGCTTCCGCTATCTCCGGCAAGCAGTATAATCTCACTGCTTTTAACAGAAAAATCTATATCCTTTATACCGTCCTCTGACTGTTCATAAAAAAATGTCAGCTTTTCAGCCCTTATCATATCTTCCATAATCCCGACCATACAATTCCTATTATAAGTAAAACCATTAAAAAGGCATCACTTGTTCTAAATTTTTGTTCATAATAAGAAGTCCTTTTAATATTTGCATCTATTCCCTTTACAAGCCCTGCCGATGTCACCTCTTCCGCCAAAGCTATACACCTAAAGAGCTGTGGAACTATGAAATACCTAAAACTTTCCACAGGCTTTCTCCATGTAAATGCTATTCCTCTAAGCCTCATAGACTCCTTTATATAGCCAAATTCCAACTTAAATGTAGGTACATAACGCAAAGTTATTATAACCGCCACCACAAGATTTCTCGGAAGCGGAAGCTTTTCCAGTGCAGACAGAAGTTCCGCTGTAGTATAATCCTTAAAAAGAATTGTCGCCATCATAAGGCAGGGTAAAAACTGCATCATTATGCTTAAAAAAATTACAGCTCCTTCTACTTGAAACACATCTATAAAGAATATGGAGCTACCGAAAAACAAACCATATATTACTATAAAAATCAGTGTCCTTTTAATCTTTCCGCTAAGTATAAGTACCAGTGCGGCAAATACCATAAGCACATAATTAAGCGGATATGCCGCCATAAACATAAACAATGTAGGTATAAATATATTAAAAAATAAAACTAATAACAGGTTCACTTTTATAGTTCTTATTTTCATAAATCCTCTCAGTATATTTTGTATATAACAAATTCGGATTAGTTTACACTAACCCTAAGACAGTTTACTCCTTTAGCGGTATTTAGTCAAGAAAAAGCAAGGGATTTATATAAATTTTCCCTTGCTTTTGCAATTAACATCTAATATACCCCTATAAACGAAATAGCGGGAGCTACTCTGGCATCTGTTATTTCTATTTTTAATCCTGTTATGTACTTTTCGCTAAGTTTTACAATCCGCTTATAACCTATTACCGTTCCGTCATAAACTTCTGTTAAACCCTCTCCTTTTACATCTTCATAAACCTTAAATTTCTCTACTCTTTGGCTTAATAAGATATTCTCTTTTAATACAAGGTATGATGCTTTTATCCCTTCTTTCCATTTAAGAGTTATATTTAGCTCTCTTTGTCCGTCTACAGGCTTAAAATAGGTTTCATAACTGTCAGTTCTTATACTGCTTATATCCTCTTTCCTGTCACCTTTTTCAGGCAAAGAAGTAATTTCAGCCATATCTGCCAAATTATTATTAAAACTTTCTCTAATAAAATCACCTAATTCTGCAAGCCTTTTAACATCATTTTTATGCAGACATCCGTCTTTCATCGGACACAGGTTAAGAAGTAAGGCTGTATTTCCGCCTACAGATTTTAAATAAATATCCTTTAGATTTTCAAGACTTCTTACCTTATCATCTTCTTCAGGATGATAGAACCAGCCCGGGCGTATGGAAAGGTCTGTTTCTGCAGGAAACCATGCAAGTTCAGGTTCATTTTTTAATACTTCTCTGCTTCCGAGTTCCT
This sequence comes from uncultured Catonella sp., assembly GCA_963539695.1. GTDB lineage: Bacteria > Bacillota > Clostridia > Lachnospirales > Lachnospiraceae > Catonella. Next base: position 6,329 of record CAUTOC010000064.1, read on the forward strand.
CATTGGTCGGATCTATAGCCTTTTTTCTAAATTCTTCGCTATCCTCCTTTTGGCTAAGTTCTGCAGTTAAAACAGGTGAGGTCATAACCTTTGAAACTACACTCCACTCACTTTTTCTGACTATCCCCGCCTCATTTCCGCACCAGCGTACATCAGGTCCGCTTATTGAAAGCACTGCTTTTGGCTGTAATTCTCTTACTTTTTTATAATACCTCTCCCAGTCATATACCTGTTTCTTGCCGTTAGGTACTTCACCGCAGGCTCCGTCCATCCAAAAAGTATAAATTTCTCCATAATTTGTAAGAAGTTCAGTCATCTGATTTATATAATAATCGTCATATTCCTTACCCGAACCGTAAACAGCACTGTTTCTGTCCCAAGGAGAAAGATAAACTCCAAATTTAAGTCCGTACTTTTTACATGCCTCCGAGAGTTCTTTTACTATATCCCCTTTACCGTCTTTATAAGGAGAATTTTTAATACAATGCTCCGTGTACTTAGAATGCCACAGACAGAAACCGTCATGGTGCTTACAGGTAAGGATTAGCCCTTTCATTCCTGCACTTACTGCCGCCTTTACCCAACTTTCCACATCTAAATTATAAGGATTAAATATTTCAGGCGATTCATCTCCAAGTCCCCATTCACGATTTGTATAGGTATTGACTGTAAAATGGATAAATCCGTAAAATTCTCTTTCCTGATATTCTAATTGCCTTTTAGACGGAACAATGCTTACCAGTCTTTTGTCAAGTTCTTCATATTCGTAGCTCATTTTTCTCTCCGTTCTCACCTTATCAGCCTTTAACGGCACCTACCATTATTCCTTTTACAAAATATTTCTGCATAAAAGGATATACTAAAAATATAGGAAGGGCGGCAAGCACCGTAATGGACATTCTTATTCCTTTAGAAGAAATCTGCTGCATCAGTGTACCTGCATCAACACCCGAAGTAGCATTTCTAAGCTGTTCTGCTATCCTCTGTGCCTCATTTAAATAATTATAAAGAAGATACTGTAGAGTCTTTAATGACTCCGTTCCTCTAGTGTAGATATGGTTATCAAACCATGAGTTCCACTGCCCTACTGCCACAAAAACAGCTACTGTAGCTATTATAGGTTTTGAAAGTGGAAAAATTATTTTTGTAAATACCGTAACTATACCTGCTCCGTCAAGTTTAGCTGATTCCTCAAGAGATGCCGGCAAAGATTCTACATAAGTCTTTATAAGTACAACATTATAAGCGGAAATCATCCCGGGTATTATATATACCATAAATGAATTAAGCATTCCATAACTTTTTATTACAATGTATGTGGCTATCATTCCGCCGCTTATATACATTGTAAGTATCAGAAAACGATAAAGAAATTTTCTAAACGGCATATTTTCTTTTGAAAAAAGATAACCTAAAAACGAACAACTTCCCACACTTAAAATTGTTCCTGCCAGTGTCCTTGCCACTGAAATACCAAAAGCCGGCAAAAATCCTTTAAGATTAAGTATCTGCACATAATTTTCAATAGAAAATCCTGTAGGAATAAGTACCGGCGGGATTTCTCCAATCTTTGATGAATCTGAAAGTGTATAAATTACAACATACCAAAACGGATAGATACAGATGATTGTAATTAAAAGCAGGAATATATAATTAAACACCTGAAATATACGCCTTGAGGCTGAACTTTTAATCTGTCTTTTCATACATATCTCCTCCTATACAATCGCACTGCCACGAGCTTTTTTAGCTACAAGATTTGCAAAAGTAACTAAAACAATACTTACCGCAGATTTTATAATACTTATAGCCACACCGTATGAATAATCAAGATTTTCAAGTCCTATCCTGTACGCATAAAGGTCAAGCACTTCGATATTATCGGCAGTCATCGAGTTCTTAAAAAGCAGGTATTGTTCGTAACCCGTATTTAAGAAATTACCTATATTTAAGATAAAGAGTACAACAAAAGTTCCAATCATAGCAGGCATGGTTATATGAATTGCACATCTAAAATATCCCGCTCCGTCTACTCTTGCAGCCTCATATTGTTCCTGATCTATCCCGGCTATTGCAGCAAGATATATAATTGAACTCCAGCCTAAGCCTTTCCAAAGCCCCAAAAGTGACTGGAAAATATATACTGCATTTCCGTCTCCCAAAAGATTTTGTCCTTCTGTTCCAATCCCCATTTTAATAAGCAATGTCGTAATAAGTCCGTCTGAAGAAAAAAGTGTAAATGCCAGTGAAAATATTATAACCCAGCTTATAAAATTGGGCAGTGTAGTAAAGGTTTGTACCAGTTTTCTTACCGGTCCATTTTTAACTTCATTTAACAGTATAGCAAAAAGCATTGGCAGAGGAGAAAATAATATTCCCAAAACAGCAAATACAAAGGTATTTTTTAATGATCTCCACACATTTGCATCCGTAAATATCAACTTAAAATACTCAAGCCCTACAAATTCACTATCTTTTAATTTAACTCCCGGTACATAATCAAAAAAAGCGTATATCCAGCCAAATATTGGAATATAATTAAATAAAAATACTATTACCATAAAGGGAAGGGCAAAGTATAAAAGTTTGTAATCTTTTTTTGGTTTTGTCATAGTAAGCACTCTGTTTTTTGACATTCAAACCCTCCATTTCATATATAAACGGCACATGTTTTAATATGTGCCGTTATAATACTTTTACTTCATACTATCAAGTGCCGAAACTGCAGTATTCCAAGTTTCTTTCCACCAATTTACGGATTTTTCCGCATTCGCCGCCTTTAATTCTTCCATAAGCTTTCCTTTTGCCGTATCAAACTCGGCATCTGTTTTAGCCATTACAAGACTAGGCAGAGCTTTAACGGTAATTTCTTCCATATTTCCGTCTATACGATTTATATCCTTAGGTGCTGCCTGAATTACCATTCGTATAGCTGCTTTTGTATCTCTCATATCAATATTTTTTCCGGCTGCTATTCCATTTTTAAGCAAATCTGATGGAAGTGTGATATTTAAAGTTTTACACATATCTTTTTGTGCTTCGGTCAGAGTTTCTGCAAGTATATCATCCGCCATAAAAAGATTTGCCATACCGCCGTCTGAAAGCACATCATTTTCCGCATATCCTATACTGCTGAACATATTGTTGTCGCCTATACCCGACTTTTTAAGTTCATCATTTCTTGAACCGTCTGTCTTAATTGTTTTTGTTTCTTCTTTAAGTACAGCCTTGCCGTCCTTAACTTCCCATCTCTCTTTAGTACCTGAACAAGTCTCTCTGGAAGCCGCTTCACTTTGTAAATAATCAAGCACCATTACAGCTCTTTCAACATTAGGAGAATGTGAGGAAACAAAATAGTATTTTCCACTCCAACCTGCATTATTCGGTTCATTTGCCCATCCCATATAAGAAGGAAGTATAACAAATTCTTTTAATGTCTTGTTATCTTTCTTTCTCTCATTACTGTTATAATCACCGAAGAACCAGTTGTTCTGTCCGCCAAGATACTGTCCCTTGGTATATTTTTCCTGAATATCCTCTCCCTTTGTTATAAAAGCATCCGGATCAAGCAGCCCTTCTTTATAAAGTTTGTTGTAAAATTTAACTCCTGCCCAAAAAGGTGTAAGTTTTCCACCTTCATTTACATCATATATATCTGAAATAAGTTCATTTGTCTTTACATTCTGAACATAAAGTCCGCCTTCAAGATTTACATAACCCTCTGTCAAACAACCTTTGTGGAAATAAGCATGTAGCTTGGCATCATTATATATGGAATACGCATAAGTTTCCTCTCCGGTTTCTGTTTTAGGATATTTTTCTTTCATCTTTTTTAAGGCAGCTACATATTCATCATCGTTTGTAATTGCAGGGCTTCCGATTTCTTTATACAAATCCCATCTTACTACATAACCGAAAGGATTAAGTGCTCCAAAAGTTTCTCCTACATTTGCTGTTGTAACCTGCGGTGTTACAAAATACTGTCCATTTGCTTCATCACTCTTGAAGTTTTTCATCACATTATTTCTAAAACTCATAGCATCTGCAAAAATATTAGGTGCTATATTTTTGTAATCTTCAAGATTTACAGCATGTTTTCCTCTTAATACACCGTCAATATTATCTTCGTTAATTTGGACTATATCTGTAGTATTCTCTCCGGATAAATCAAGGTTCAGGCTGTCCTTCTGATAAGCCTTAAACTTTACTGAACAGTTGAATTTCTTTTCAATCACGGCTACTGTATCTGTAGGCCAATTACTCTCATCTGAATCCCCCAGATTCAAACCTCCTATAGTTATATCTACATGCTCTGAAGTATCAGGCATTCCTTTCTCTGCATTTTCACTTGAGTTTTTTGCTACAGATGTACTTGCTTTAGATGCCATTCCTGAGCCCGTGTTTTCTTTTTTAGGTTCTGTTTTTCCATTTGCACAGCCTGAAATCATAGACACTGCCATAGTCAATGCACAAAATACTGATAATAATTTTTTACTTTTCATAACCTCTCCTCACTTTCACTATTTTGTTTATGTCTTACAGTTTAATTATAAGCATTTTGCACAATAAAAAGTTGTCATATTTTTATAAAATATTGCTTTTTTTATATTTTATAATTTATGCCGGAAAAAAAATTGATTATTTTTACTGTCATTTGACTTTTTTAAAGTTTTAAACATCAAATTAAATATAATCAAAATCTTATCTGTACTGTGAGAGTACCTTCACTATCCTCTTCAAGCCATATATCACCCGTATCTTTATATAAAATTGTCAGTCTCTTTTTGGCATTTGAAAGACCTATATGTTCA
>CAUTOC010000065.1:0-10785 GCA_963539695.1 uncultured Catonella sp.
CATTTTCATTTAGCTTGCCCTTGCCACGCAGATTCTTAAAAACCTTTGTCAGCTTTTCCGTTAAACTGTCAAATGCCATAGCTCCTCCTTTTAAAATATGTTCTCAAGTTTAACAATATCTATCCGGATATTTTCTTTAAGTTTCTCATCTTTGCAAGCGTTTATTGTTTCTTTAAGAATATATGCTATACCGGATATTTCCTTGGATTTCTTAATAAGTTCCAGTTTATTATCAAACTCTTCAAGCTGTTTGATACTTCTTTTTAGATTATCATGTACTCCTTGCCTTGATATCCCTTCTATGTCAGCTATTTCAGAAAGAGAAAGGTCTTCAAGTATATAAGCCTCCAAAAGCTTACTCTGTCCTTTTTTTAGAAGCACACCATAATAATCAAACAATTCAGAGATTCTAAGTCTCTCATCAAGTATATCTGCTTTCTTTTCCATAATAATAAACTCACTATCTTTTTTATCCTAAGGTATTTTAGCAGAAGAAAAAAGAGATGTCAAGTTTTTTTCTTGACATCAAAAAAATTTATAAAATATTTTCTCTTTCCAGGTATGTTTTAATAACATTAATAAATTCTTCTGCATGTACTATCTGTCTTTCTGCCTCCTCTTTTGATGCTATAAAAAAAATCCAAATAATCTGCTTTTTCTCTATTTTCAGAAGCTATTCTTATAATTTTTGAAAGTTCTTTTGAAAATATACCTTCTTTAACATAATTTTGATTAAAATACGCTATTACTCCACTATGTTTGCTACTGTCAAAGCCTTTCAGAGCATTTACTGCTCTTATTGCATGAAATATAGCGTAATACGCTCTGTTTAAAGTATTCTTGTATCTTTCATTTCCATACATTAATTTAGCATCTGACAATGCTTCTAGGCTTGTTTCAAAACGGTATTTTGATAGTTCTCTTGCTCGTTCTTCCATAGAGGAATTCCTTCCTTTAATATATTCTTATAAAATGGTAGGGTTGACTTCCATTCATTAAAATTATCCTGCTCAATCGAAATTACAGATAAGGTAACTCCAAGCTCCAGTTCATAATCAACCACTATATCTGTCATTTTCTCATGTTGCTCATCTGTCTGAGGTAATCTTAAAATAATTGCTATATCTATATCTGATTCAGAAGTTTCCTGACCTCTTACATAAGAACCATATAGTACAATCTCCTCTATTGAATTATTATAAATTTCTCCAATTTCCTGACACATCTCAGACAACTGTTTTAATATTTTTGGATACTTTCTACTAATTCTAACTTTATTTCTCCAGTTACGATATTTGCCACTTTTTAATCTTCTATCCTCACCGGGTTTAGCAGTTTTAGGAATAAGCCACTGATTTCCTACTTTTTCCCCCATTAAATTTCCGTTAATAAGCATTCGTCTTATATTCCCTGAATCTTTTCCAAATATAGCTGAATATTGTGAAACAGTATAAAAATCACTCATACACTCACCTTCTTTCACATTTGACATTAGCACATTATCGTGTAAATGTCAAATGTAACTACTACACCCATAGTTCCCTTTATAAATATATGTGTCCCAAGTAACATCATCACCAATATTAAATAATTTTTTTAATTCCATAGTAAATTCATCACAATCATCTGCTTCCAAATATATATTCTCATATTTTTCGAATATATTATCAATAATTATTTGGGATTCTTAACTTTATCGCCAACAATCCAAAAATCACACATATCATCACCTTTAGCTAATGTTTTATCCCTATATAATTTTGCTTTTCTAGCTTTAATCGTAAGATGATCTAATTCACAAAATATGGGAGCTATTTCTTCTAAGTTATTATCTTTAAAGAATTTAGCGATAGGACATTTAGTAAAATAATAATAAAAACCATCTTGATGACTATTATCAAAATTAAATTTCCAAGTTTCCGGGTACTCTTTACGATGAAGCTCTGCCCAATCAGAATTCTTATGTATAAGCTCTTTAAATTTTTTTAAATCTTTTGGATTATTATAATCTTTCTTACCCATTAATTTTAACAATGCGGTATCTGATAAAATAATTCTCATTATTTCTCTCAAATCTTCAGACATTATTTTACCTTCACTTCCCTGTATAAAAGAAAAAAACAATAGACAAAAATATAAATTAGAAGCCATAGGATTTTTAGTGCCAATATCATCAGCTTTATTTAGTAATTTTCTATATTCAACTTTAGCATTTCTAACAATCATTTTGACATCTTCATTACTGTATTTTGTTTTTAAAACTTTTTTTATAAAAGGAATCATCACAAACCAATATATGGGTTTATACTTTAACATTTCCACCTACAAATAACAATAAATTAATGTATGATACCATTAATTCTATTTTCTCTTGACATCAAAAAAAAATTTTTTTATAAAACTTCTCCCTTGAAATCTCATAAACCACTGCCGTACGCCAATTCCCAAGCTGGTCTTTCCAATTATTTTCAAGAACATCCTTTTTTACGGCTTTAATTTTGTTTTCATATACATGCTGTGCTCTTTTATTTTCTAACATTGTATCCCATTCAATCTTATTTACCTTACACACAGAATTAATTTTTTCATCAGTAAAAATAAAATCAAACAATGTGCTTATAATTACTGTACCATAGCCTTTATTCTGATATTCTTTTTCACATATTTTCCAACCCGGATATACAGTATCATTACCTGTGATACTGTAGTTTAACTCACCTACCGGCTTTCCGTCTATTTCTATTATACAAAGCTGACTAATTCGCCCTTCATTCCTTTTGACACATTCTATTGTTTCTTCCAGGCTCTGTCCCAATCCATTAGGAAAGCCGGCATGTTCCATAACACTTCCGTCATTCCACCAATGGTTGAGAATTTCTGCATCTTTAAGATTAGCACTTCTGATAACTATATTGTCCTTTTCAATTCTCATTACTATTCCCCTTTAAAAATATCTTTATAAACCCAAATTATTCACGCCATAGTTACAGACCTCTTATTCTGCATAGCACAGTAGGATAACAGCTTTTGGGCTTTGACTATAGGGTGATATTATCAAACATCTGTAAAATTTACAGCAAATACAAATTTAGATAGCACTAAAAAGCACTATCTAAATTCAAAATACGACTTATAATATTTATTCAAACAAATCCTTCAAATTTTCTTTAATATTATCTGCAAAACTCTTTTTCTTACTCTTGTTTTTCTTACCTTTATAATCGTCCTTTACTGTAGATGAAGCGGATGACTTATCATCGTCTTTTACATCTGTCTGATTTGCTTTAGCCCTAAACCTTGTCTCAAAAGTAGCATCAAGTTCTTCAAGTATTCTCCTTTGTTCTTTAGTAAGAGTTGCAGGTGTCTGAACTATAAAGGTAATATAATGGTCTCCCCTTACCTCTTTATTTCTAAGAGTAGGAACACCTTTACCTCTAAGCCTTACCCTTGAATCCGTCTGTGTACCGGGCTTTACAGTATAGATAACATCTCCGTCAACTGTATTTATCCTTACATCACCGCCTAATGCAGCTTGAGTAAATGAAATAGGCACTGATGAATAAATATCAAAACCATCTCTTTGGAAATTAGGATGTTTAGCTACATATACCTCTACAAGTAAATCTCCACGAGGACCTCCATTTATTCCCGGCTCACCTTTATCTCTAATTCTGATAGCCTGTCCATCATCAATACCGGCAGGAATATCCACTTCAATAGTCTTACGCCTTGTAATATAACCTGTACCACGGCAATCATGACATTTCTCTTTAACAATCTTACCAGTTCCATTACAATCAGGACAAGTCTGAACATTACGAACCATTCCAAAAAGAGACTGCTGAGTATAGGTAACTTGACCTGAACCGCCACATTTACCACAGGTTACAGGACTGCTTCCGGCCTTTGAACCACTTCCATGACAAGTACTACAATCTTCTTTCATATCAAGAGTAATTTCTTTCTTACAACCCTTCACAGCCTCATCAAAATTAATTCTTAGACTGTAGCGAATATTAGCTCCCTTACTAGGACTGTTGCGATGTCTTCTACTTCCACCTCCGAAGAAGTCAAAGCCGCCTCCTCCTCCAAAAAAGCTTCCAAAAATATCACTAAGATCTATATCTCCAAAGTCAAAACCACCTGCTCCACCGCCTCCATTACTAAAAGCTGCATGTCCGAACTGGTCGTATTGTCTCCTCTTATCATTATCACTAAGTATCGCATAAGCTTCAGAAGCCTCCTTAAACTTTGCTTCAGCTTCCTTATCTCCCGGATTTGCATCCGGATGATACTTCTTAGCCAGTACTCTATAAGCTTTTTTCAAATCATCAGCAGATGCGTTCTTAGCTACACCAAGAACCTCGTAATAATCTCTTTTCTGATCTGCCATATTTAACCTACTTTCATTATTTTATATTTTAAATTTATATAATTCACCCTAAGAACAATAAATAATTATTTCACTATAGCAGTAAAACTATTTTTATCTATGGTAAAGTATGACTCTATCTATACTTAATACCAATATTGGGCTGCCACCCCAATTTTAGTGCGACAGCCCGCTTTTTTTACTTCAAATGATTATACTTCTCTATAGTCTCCGTCAACAACATTATCATTATTTATGTTATCAGATGTAGTCTGTTCTGCCTGTCCACTCATATCAGGACCTGCTCCAGCATTTCCTGCAGCACCCTGTGACTGCTCATAAACCTTTGTAAAGAGATTCTGTGCACTAGCCATAAGCTTTTCTTTAGCAACTTTAAGCTTATCAATATCTTCATCAGATACATTCTCAGCAGGAGTAGTTTCAAGAATATCTTTAAGAGCTTTAAGGTCAGCCTCTACAGAACTCTTATCAGCCTCAGTAATCTTATCACCTACATCTTTAAGGGCTTTCTCTGTTTGGAATACCATAGCATCAGCATCATTTCTTGCATCGATACCTTCTTTACGCTTCTTATCCTGAGCCTCATACTCAGCAGCTTCTTTAACAGCCTTATCTATGTCGGCATCACTCATGTTAGAACCTGCAGTAATTGTAATATGTTGCTCTCTGCCTGTTCCAAGATCCTTAGCGGAAACATTTACAATACCGTTAGCATCTATATCAAAAGTAACTTCAATCTGAGGGATTCCCCTTGGTGCAGGAGCAATTCCGTCAAGTCTGAATTGTCCGAGACTCTTGTTATCTTTTGCAAACTGTCTCTCACCCTGTACTACATTTATATCAACTGCGGACTGATTATCTGCTGCTGTGGAGAATACCTGACTTTTTCTTGTAGGAATTGTTGTATTTCTCTCAATAAGTTTAGTAGCAACGCCGCCCATAGTTTCGATAGAAAGTGAAAGAGGGGTGACATCAAGGAGAAGGATATCCCCCGCACCTGCATCTCCGGCAAGCTTACCACCCTGGATAGACGCACCGATAGCCACACACTCATCAGGATTAAGACTCTTACTTGGATCTTTACCTGTAAGCTGTGCAACCTTAGCCTGCACAGCAGGAATACGAGTAGAACCACCAACGAGAAGCACTTTTTCTATCTCATTTGCATTAAGTCCTGCATCTTTAAGTGCATTCTGAACAGGAATAGCTGTCCTTTCAACTATATCGTGAATAAGCTCTTCAAACTTAGCTCTTGTAAGATCAAGTTCAAAATGCTTAGGTCCTTCTGATGTAGCTGTAATAAACGGAAGGTTAATGTTTGTTGTTGTAGAAGAAGAAAGCTCCTTCTTAGCTTTTTCTGCAGCTTCTCTAAGTCTCTGTAGAGCCATTTTATCTGCAGAAAGATCTACACCTTCTTTATTCTTAAAATCTGTAATAAAATAATTTGTAATTACATTATCTACATCATCACCACCAAGCTTGGTGTCACCGTTTGTTGAAAGAACTTCGATAACTCCATCACCGATATCAATGATAGATACATCAAAAGTACCGCCACCAAGGTCATAAACCATAATTTTCTGTTCTTTTTCATTATCAAGACCATAAGCAAGAGCCGCTGCTGTAGGCTCATTGATAATACGCTTTACATCAAGACCTGCTATCTTACCTGCATCTTTAGTAGCCTGTCTCTGTGCATCATTGAAATAAGCAGGAACAGTAATAACCGCTTCTGTTACCTTCTCACCAAGATAAGCCTCTGCATCAGCTTTAAGTTTCTGAAGAATCATAGCTGAAATTTCCTGTGGGCTGTATGACTTATCATCAATATTTACCTTATAATCAGTTCCCACATGCCTTTTAATAGAAGAAATAGTTCTATCTGCATTGGTTACAGCCTGACGCTTAGCTGTCTCACCCACAAGACGCTCACCGTTTTTTGTAAATGCCACAACTGAAGGAGTTGTACGAAGACCTTCTGCATTTGCAATAACTACGGGCTGTCCACCCTCCATAACAGAAACACATGAATTTGTTGTACCTAAATCAATACCAATTATTTTACTCATAATATTTACCTCACTTTTATTTATATTTAATTTTAGTTAACTACCTTTACCATACTGGGTCTTACTACGCTTTCCTTATACATATAGCCTTTTTGCATTTCTTCAGCAACAATGTTTTCGCCTAAGCTTTCATCCTCACCATGCATTACCGCATTATGTATTTCAGGATTAAATTCTTTACCGACAGCTTCTATAGGAGTAACCCCTGCATCCATAAGGCACTGCATAAGCTGTTTATAAACCTTGTCTATACCCTGTGCAAAAGCTCCTTCCTTTTCTTCATCGGAAAGGCTTGCAAGACCTCTTTCAAAATTATCAATAACAGGAAGAATTTTCTCCACAATTCCCTTCGCACCAAAGTCAAACATCTGTGATTTTTCTTTCTCGGTACGCTTTCTGAAATTGTCAAATTCAGCCATTTGACGCATCACTTTGTCATTCAGGTCATCAATTTTCTTTTTGTATTCTTCCTCTTTTAATGCTTTTCTCTCCTCTTTTACCTTTTTTAATTCTTTTTCATCTAAAGAGTCTTTAGAAATTGTTTCACTCTCTTTTACCACCTTATCATTAATCTTTTCTACTTCTTTCTCAGAATGTTTCTTTTTTTCTTTCACAACCTCCCGCCTTTCCCTATGTATCACTCACATCGTTTATGTCTTTTTTCATATCTATAAGTTTAATTGCCTTAGTACTTGTATCTTTGCTTTGATGCTTAAATATATCATCAAGCTGTTTCATGAGATTTTTAAGTGTACTCACAACCTTTGCATAATCCATACGCTTAGGTCCTACTATACCGATCTTGCCGTAGACGCCTTCTTCTATCTCATAAGTTGCGGTAACCACCGAGCAATCTTTAAGGCTTTCCACATTTGTATCATTTCCTATATATACCTGAATACCGTCAGCATTACTATCATCCATTTTATCCGTAAGCAATGCCGACAGCTCTTTCTTTTCCTCAATTGTATATAACAACTTCTGCATATTGTCATTATCATTAAGTTCAGGATATTTAAAAATATTTGTAGCACCGCTGGTATATATCTTCAGAGAATCATCATCTGCAAATACCGAACCGATTGCATCTATAATTCTTCCGACCAAATTTACATATTCACCTGCCTGCTCTTTCATTTTTGCAATGATTCCGATATTTATATCTTTCATATTTAGTCCTGCAAGAAATGAGTTAAGCATTATGTTAAGCTTTAGAAGTAAGCTTTTTTCAACCGATTCATCCAGCCTTATTATTGTATTTTTAATTGCATTTTTTTCCAATACAACTACAATTAGAAGATTTACTTCATCAATTTCTGAAAGTTGAATAAACTTTATATTGTTACTCTCATACTTAGGGGCGGATACCATTGTAGTATAGTTTGTATTCATAGCCAGTAAATTTGCTACCTGCTGTAAAAGAGTTTCAAGCTTATCTGACTTTTCAATTAAATCCTTCTTAATATCATCTTCTTCCTTTTCCTTTGTCTGCATCAATGAATCAACATAAAGCCTATAGGCTTTATCTGATGGTATTCTTCCGGCAGAAGTATGAGGCTTTACCAAATACCCCATATCTTCAAGATCCGACATTTCATTTCTGATAGTTGCAGAACTTAGTTGTAATTCAGAAAACTTGGAAATAGTACGGGAGCCAACAGGTTCCCCTGTTTCAAGATAGTTCTTGATAACAGCCTTGAGTATTTCAAGCTTTCGTTCGTCAAGTTCCATCTCATCACTCCTTTCCTTTTTTCATTGTTAGCACTCATCAACTTAGAGTGCTAACACCTATTAGTAAGATACCACCGTTAAATAAATTTGTCAACAGTAAAATATAATAATTTTTGTGTATTATTTGTGTTCTGCAAACTTCCCTGCCGCAAGCTGCACATACCTCGGAGAGATTTTTGATTAATAGTAAATTGGGGGGGAAATTTTCCTATTAAAATAAAAGCAAAGACATATAATCTTTGCTTTAGTATAGAAGTAATATATTGGTAGTTTCTAACTTGTAATATACATATTGTAGATTAAATAAGTATCATAGCATCCCCAAAAGAAAAGAACCTATATCTTTCCTTTACCGCAGTTTCATAAGCTGAAAGTACCCTTTCTTTTCCTGCAAATGCTGAGACAAGCATAACTAGAGTTGATTCAGGAAGATGAAAATTGGTTATAAGCCCGTCCATTACCTTAAATTTATATCCCGGATAGATAAAAATATCTGTTTCTCCTGTTTTAGCTGACATCAGACCATTTTCATCCGCTACCGACTCAATAGTTCTACAACTTGTTGTCCCTACGCAGATAACCCTTCCGCCATTCTTCTTTGTTTCATTTATAATATCAGCCGATTCCTTATTTACTTCATACCACTCTGTGTGCATATGGTGATTATTTACATCCTCTACTTTTACCGGTCTGAAAGTACCCAAACCGACATGGAGTGTAATGCTTGCTATTTTTATACCTTTTATTCTGATTTTTTCAAGCAATTCTTCAGTAAAATGTAAACCGGCAGTAGGTGCAGCTGCCGAGCCATTAAACTTGGCATAAACTGTTTGGTACATTTCCTTGTCCTCAAGTTTGTGTGTAATATAAGGAGGAAGCGGCATTTCACCAAGAGAATCAAGTATCTCCTCAAATATTCCTTCATAATAAAACTTAACCAGTCTGTTACCTTCTTGTGCTATTTCGAGTATTTCAGCTTTTAGCCTGCCATCTCCAAAGGTAACTTTTGCACCCGGTCTTAGTTTCTTACCCGGTTTTACTAAGGATTCCCATACATCATTTTCCAACCTTTTAAGAAGTAGAATTTCTACCTTGCCGCCTGTATCTTCTTTTTCTCCAATAAGTCTTGCGGGTATAACTCTAGTGTTATTTATTACCAAACAATCTCCCGAGTTAAGATAATCTATTACATCACTAAATATTTTATATTCCAACTTATCTGTTTTTCTATCTAAAACTAAAAGTCTTGACGCAGTTCTATCCTCTAAAGGATCCTGTGCTATTAATTCCTCTGGTAATTTATAAAAAAAATCACTGGTTTTCATTCCATTTTTTTCCTTCACATATTCCATTTTGGGGTATTTTATATTTTATACCAATTCTACTGTATGTTTTTTTACTTTTACAGTCAATGCTTTCTTATGATTATTAATTTTAACCTTCTTATGTGAACCGCCTGCTTCTCCATCTAAAGTCCACTGTAATTTTTCATCAGATTCAATTTCAATTTTTCCTGAGTGAAAATGACAAATATTGTCCGTCTTCAGATCCATAAGAATAAATGAATTTATTATGTTTTGTAAATCCATAGGGGTTTTAGGATTTTTTATAAAAATTGCATCAAATTCACCATCATCTAAATATACTTCAGGTCCTGTTATTCCCATAAATCCACCAACTGATTTTGAATTAGCTATCATACCAAATATAAAATCATCTTCAATTTCATTACCGTCATATAATATTTTCAAATGATAAGGTCTTATTTTTTGAAAACTCTTTACCCCTTCAAGAAAATATGCCGCTTTTCCTATTACATTTTTTACATCCTGTGAAGTTTCATACGCGACCTCTGTAAATGCACCAAATGCTGCTACATAAGTAAAATAACTGTATAACTCATCTTTATCACCTGTTTCAAATGAACCTATATCTACAGCTTTATTTATACCATTTAAAATTACATAAACAGCCACGGCAATTTCCTTAGGTATATCAAGACTGGTGGCAAAGTCATTCACGGTTCCCACCGGAATATATCCGATGGCAGGTACATTCTTCCCATTTTTTTTAGCCTCCATAAGTCCTCTTGCAACTTCATTAAATGTGCCGTCACCTCCGGCACATACTAACAGGTCATAATTATATGCCTCATTTTTAGCCATATCAGCCGCATCGCCACTTTTAGCTGTAGGAAATACTCTTATTTCATATCCTTTGACTGAAAAACTTTCTAAAATAAAAGAAATCTCCTTTCTAATATTTCCTTTTCCTGAATTAGGATTATATATAAATAAAAGTTTTGACATAAGCAGTCCCCTTATTTCTATTCAAATATTTTATAATTTCTTTCTCTTATAGCCAAAATTGCAGCTTCTTTAGAATGACTGTCATAAAACTCTATCCTGAGTACTCCATCTAAAAATTCTCTGTTATGAGCTATCCCCATATTTTTTATACTTATTCCTTTTGCTGCAAGAATAGATGCCATAATTGCTATTGAACCAGGCTCATCAGGCACATACAAAAGTATTTCATGTGATATAGCCATGTTGCTTTTTCTAAGTGGCAATGAATCTCTGTAATCTTTAT
>CAUTOC010000066.1:0-9994 GCA_963539695.1 uncultured Catonella sp.
GAATACAGAAATAAAAAATGCAGTTAATTCTGTAAAAGATGAGATGTTGGAGTCTTATTGTCGGATAGATTAAAAGAAAATGAGTTATAACAACCCAAAATATAAGGAGTACCGGTTATGGAAAATATTGAAAGACATATACCCGAGCCTTTTGAAATATATAAACATTTTAAAGGAAAATTATATCAAATACTAAGCATTGCCACCCACAGTGAAACTAATGAAAATTTGGTTATATATCAGGCTCTTTATGATGATTTCGGTGTATACGCAAGACCACTTAATATGTTTTTAAGTGAGGTTGATAAAACAAAATATCCTAATTCAAATGCTAAATACAGATTTACAAAAGTAAAGTTACTTCCAAGTCAAAGCGGTTCTGATAATTCAAAGCCGGTATCCGCTACATCAGAAAAAAACACTCCTGTCCACACAGGTGTTGTTTATTCTTCAGGACAAGTTGTTTCTTCTTCCATATCAGAGCCTACAAATGAAGAAAAATTACAAAAAAAAGCACAGAAACTTTTTATGGAGTTTCTTGATGAAGATGATTTTACAAAAAAGAGCAATATACTAAAAGCTATTTCAGGAATTGCAACCGATTCAATGATTAATAATATGGCTGCTTCTCTTGACCTTGTAGTATCAGGAACTTCAAGAGACAATGATATAAAAGTTATTGACGACTATATAAAGGCAAGAATACACTTTGACGGAACAAGGCTTAGAGAGCGTCAAATTAATTATTTCAATTTATAGCTACAAAATAATATTACCAAACATCTGCAAATACTGTCTTTCTGTATTTTAGTTATAATATTATGCAGAATGTTTGGTAAATAATCTAAACTAATTAAGGTTTTACTAAAATATTAACATCATAAATCGAATATCCGTATCTGTTACATCTCTTAATACCCTGTAGTCTTACAAAGCTGCCCTCAGAATCAGATAAACTTATGCTTACATTCTTATCTTTAATCTCCCCGTAAGATACATGCTTTACTGTAGTAAAATTTACTCCGTCTTTTGATGTCTGTATGTCATAAGCCGAACCTTCTCCGTTTTCAAATTTCAGTTCAATCCCTGTTATAACAGAAGGCTTTAACAACTCAAAAGTTATAGACTCATTATCTTTCCAGTCACTTGCCCATCTTGTACGCAGGCTGTCATCTATAGCGGAAACAGCTTTATAATTATAAAAAGGATTCTTTTCGTATGAAGTAGCTGTAGCAGCTATAGGCTTTATAGAAATGTTCTTTTCTTCATCACCACCCGGCAGATAATCCACACCGTCATCCCTATATCTTAGTGTTGTAAGTGAATGAGGAAGCAAAGTCACTTCTACAGTTTTTCCACCGTCTATTACACTTACAGTTTTCTCATTATCCGTTACATTTCCTAAAAGTACGGAAATAGTGCCGTCATTATCTTTTATGGCAGTCTTAATAATATCCATATCAGACTTGGTTTCTATACTCATATCTCCCGGCTGTACTTCTTTACTAATTCTCTTTAGGATAAAATAAGAAGGCTGGAAAAAAACATTATTAACTTCATCCAGCATAATTGGAGCATGACACTTGTTTACTACTCCCTGAGTAGGTCCTCCATCTCTGTCAAGTACAAGATTCCAGTCTATCCATGACTTCACTCCATGTTCAAAATCATTTAATATATCATAAATATATCTGTCCGCAGGATCAAAACTTCCAAACCATGGTCCTTTTTCTTGGCAGGCTTCTGTTGCATAAAGATTAATATTAGGAAATCTTTCCTTTATTTCATCCAAACTGTAAAAATCCTTTGACCACATAGGCACTCCGGCTATTTCATGCCATACATCACCCGCATACCAGTGAAAAGCAATTCCGTCTATATATTTTCTTGCTTTTTTATCGGAAAGCACAGCGGTATTGTAGTTTATAAAACCGTCTCCATGCATAGGGTCATTCCCTTTGTCCCAATCCCAAATTAAAAGCTTTGTATTTATATTGTTAGCCTCTAAAGCCGGTCCAAGATATTCTCCTACAAATTTTGCAGCTTCAGCAGGTTTCCATGTGCAAGCTTCCCATTTCGGGTTATTCTGTGATTCATTCTGCATAGAAAGTGAGTATACGGGAATACCCTCCTTTTCATACGCTTTGATATATTTTACAAAATAATTTGCATAACTTTCATAGTACATAGGGTTTAAGGAATTATTAATAAGTCCCCAAGCTGCAGTTCCTGTCTTACCTCGCCTTTCATTACTCTTTTTCATCCAAGCCGGTGGAGCCCAAGGTGCTGCAAAGAATTTAATGTCGGGACGATACATTTGTATTGTCTTAATAGCAGGTATAATATACTTTCTATCCTCATCTATACTGAAATTTTTAAGCTCCGTATCAGGATAATCGGTATCATTATAACTATAAGAATGTGTTGAAAAGTCAGCAGAACCTATACTTGAACGAATTATTGAATATTCAGCTCCATCTTTTCCAAAATAAGCATCATAAACTTTTTGTCTGTTTTCAGAATTAAGTCTGCTTATATTGTAAGCTGCCGATTCTGTAATAGCTCCTCCTACCCCGATAAATTCCTGCCTTGTTCTGTCAGGATACACCTTAACATAACCATTTCTTTTTGTAGAATCTAACTTTTCAAAATGTAAGGAATCAAGCTTTTCATCAGAATATCTCCCTTTCGCAGTCACATAAACTTCTACTTCATCATTTAATTCAGACGCTTTAGCCTCCGTAATTGGCTGCAACATGGATATTAACATAGCTGACACCAGTAATCCGGCAAGTAAATTGTGTGTTTTCAAAACAAGCACCTCCTTATAGTTAATATGTATAGTTTAATCATATTACTACCATAATATCACAAAATAATAAGCAAAAATATATAATTTTTTTATTAAAATTTAATAATTTTTACTGTATTTATTCCGGTGCAACTACGAAAAGACGGTGATTTTATACAATTTCACCGTCTTTATCTTAAATTACTCTTTATTCTGTAACTTCCAACTTCCCTGCCATTTCATCTACTTTAAGTGTACTTCCTGCAGCTATATCTTTCTTTATTATTTCTCTTGCAATCAGAGTTTCAATCTCAGATTGAATAAGCCTTTTTAGAGGTCTTGCACCATAGTTAGGATCATAACCCTTTTCTATAATATAATTCTTTGCACTTTCTGTAACTTCAAGTAAAAGATTTTTCCCACTTAACCTGTATCTCAAATCCTCTAACATAAGATCCACTATCTTTCCTATGTTTTCCTTCTGCAAAGGCTTGTAAAATACTATTTCATCAAGCCTGTTAAGAAACTCAGGTCTAAAGTTTGCTTTAAGAAGTTCATTTACGCTATCTATGGCTTCTTTTGAAATCTCGCCGTTTTCCTTAATTCCCTCAAGTATATGAACAGAGCCGAGGTTTGAAGTCAGTATAATAATTGTATTCTTAAAATCAACTGTTCTACCCTGCGAATCTGTAACACGACCATCATCAAGCACCTGTAACAACACATTAAATACATCAGGGTGAGCTTTTTCTATTTCATCAAAAAGTACTACCGAGTAAGGCTTTCTTCTGACAGCCTCTGTAAGCTGTCCACCTTCCTCATAACCTATATAACCCGGAGGTGCTCCGATTAGCCTGCTTACGGAGAATTTCTCCATATACTCACTCATGTCTATTCTTACAAGGTTCTTTTCATCGTCAAAGAGTGACTGTGCAAGTGCCTTTGCAAGCTCCGTTTTGCCTACACCGGTTGGCCCAAGGAAAAGGAAAGAGCCTACCGGCTTATCAGGGTCTTTGATACCTGCTCTTGAACGAAGTATTGCCTCAGACACCTTGGTTACAGCTTCATCCTGTCCTATAACTCTTTCATGAAGTATTCCTTCCATATTAAGAAGCTTTTCTCGTTCTCCCTGCATAAGCCTTGTAATAGGGATTCCTGTCCAACGACCTACTATTCTTGATATTTCTTCCTCACTGACATGATCTCTTAGCAGACTGTTTGAAGCCTTATCATTATTCTCCTCTGCAAGCTTTTCTTCTTTTTCAAGTTCTGCTTTAAGGTCGGGAAGTCTACCGTATTTAAGTTCTGCCGCCTTATTAAGATCGTACTCTCTTTCAGCTTTTTCAATAAGTGCATTTACCTCACCTATCTCCTCACGAAGCCTTTGAACCTTGCCTATACTGTCCTTCTCATTTTCCCATCTTGCCTTCATTTCGTTAAAGTTTTCACGAAGGTCGGCAAGTTCTTTTCTTATATCTTCAAGATGAGCCTGACTTAACTTGTCATCTTCCTTCTTCAGGGCAGCCTCTTCTATTTCAAGCTGCATTATCTTTCTTGATATATCATCCATTTCAGCCGGCATAGAATCCATTTCAGTTCTTATAAGGGCACAAGCTTCATCTACAAGGTCAATAGCCTTATCAGGAAGGAATCTGTCTGAAATGTATCTATGCGAAAGGGTAGCTGCAGCTATAAGAGCAGCATCTTGAATTTTAACACCATGGAAAACCTCATATCTCTCTTTAAGTCCTCTAAGTATGGAGATTGTATCTGCAACTGTAGGCTCATCCACAAGTACAGGCTGAAATCTTCTCTCAAGTGCGGCATCTTTTTCTATGTATTCCCTGTATTCGTCAAGAGTAGTTGCACCTATACAGTGAAGCTCCCCTCTTGCAAGCATAGGCTTTAATAGGTTACCTGCATCCATAGCACCGTCTGTCTTTCCTGCTCCGACTATGGTATGAAGTTCATCTATAAAAAGGATGATTTCACCTTCTGATTTCTTTATCTCATTAAGTACTGCTTTAAGCCTTTCTTCAAATTCACCTCTATACTTTGCTCCCGCCACAAGAGCACCTAAATCAAGCGAAAATATCTTTCTGTCTTTAAGCCCCTGCGGAACATCGCCTTTTACTATTCTAAGTGCAAGCCCTTCTGCTATGGCTGTCTTACCGACACCCGGCTCACCTATAAGCACAGGATTGTTTTTTCTTTTTCTTGAAAGAATTTGGATTACATTTCTTATTTCATCGTCCCTTCCTATAACCGGGTCAAGTTTATTATTTCTTGCAAGTTCTACCAAGTCCTGTCCGTATTTTGCAAGCACATCATAGGTATCTTCCGGATTCTGATTTGTAACTCTTTGGTTACCTCTTACTTCCATAAGGACATTTAGAAAATCTTTTTCTGTTAAGTTAAAGGTAGTAAAAAGTTCTTTAAGCCTTCTGTCAGGCTTTTTAATAAGTCCTAACATAAGATGTTCTACAGATATATATTCATCTTTCATCTTAACCATCTGAGCTTCAGCCTCGTTAAGGGCTGCATTGGTTTCGTTTGAAATGTAAATCTCTCCGCTTACATCTCCGGTTACCTTAGGCAAGCCGTCAATTATATGTTTGCTCTCTGCAATCAGGTTAGGAAGTGACTTGCCCATCTTAGTCATAAGTCCGCCTATAAGTCCTGATTCCTGTGTAAGTAAAGCGTAAAAAATGTGAGACTCTTCTATATAAGGATTGCTGTTATCCCTTGCCAAAGTTCTGGCAGCTTCAAGAGTTTCTACAGATTTTGCTGTAAGTTTTGAAGTATTCATATTACCTCCTTATGCTACATACACACCGCTTTCAAGATAAGCCTTATAAGAGGTGTGTATCATTTTTTCTATTAATTCTTCATCGTCAAGATGCTCGAAATAAAATTTAATACATTTATCCAACACCTTTATATACTCTCCTATTGCCGCTGCTATATCATTTTCACTAAGTTCATACTCATTAGATACTTTTAAGAATCCTCTGGCATACTTGGCATTTTCAAAACTTGCCGGTACTCCTTCAAGATGAACTTTACGGAGATATTCATTTTCCATATACATCCATCCGGTAAAAAAATCTTCAACCGCATCGGTAAAATTCCTGCTGCTGGTTCTAAAAGAAACTTTAAGCTTTCCCACTATATCCTTAGGTTCTCTGAAAAGCTCAATCGTATAATTTACCATAGGACGGTATTTATATCTCACCTGACTTCTTATGGCAAACATAGAGTCCGATGACCTCTCCAGTATTTGATAGCAGCTCTCTGAAAGTATATTTTCAAGCTGTGTAAATATATCTCTCATCCTCATTTCCGGAGTTACAAAATTTACACTTTCCGCAAGTATCTGATTAATAAGATTGGAGCGGTTGGTATTTCTCTCGTAAGCCAGTCTGTCTATAGCTTCAACCACATCATCCATAAGTACCAGACTGTATACACTTTTTTTCAAATTTAATCATCTCCTATCTGATAACTGCTGATATAAGCCTAAAAAAATCTTCTGTTCCTGTTCATTTCTTATATCTGAGAAAGATAATAGCACTATTTAAATAATTTGTCAATAATTTTATATAAATTAATTTGCAAATTATTTTTATGTTATTCAAATTATGTTTTAGCTGCATATAAACACTGTAAAAAAACACTACTTTGTGGAAACAATCAATTTGGATTCTATTGTAACAGAGATAAAAAAAGCCGTGGAAAAACAAAATTTAATTTTTCCACAGCCTCTTTTTTATTTTCCGTTCTTCTCTGCAATACGCATTCTCTTAATTGATTCCATTATATGAGCATGTGCATACTCTTCTGCAGCTTTGGCATCTTTATTTCTTATGGCTTCCACTATTTTTTTATGTTCTAAAATCGAGTGTTTTGCTCTTTTTTCTTCAGAAAGATTAACCTTTCTGACTTTTTGTGCATAATGATGATAATCAGCTAAAAGTCTTGATAAAATACGACTTCCACAAGCATGGTACAAAAGCTTATGAAATTTGTTATCCAATTCTACTACCTGCTCAAAATGCCCTTTTTTTGCATGAAATTCCGCCAAAAATACAGACTCTTCCATTTCTTCAAGCTGTTCCTCAGTTATGTGTTCACATGCCCAACCGGCACAAAGCCCTTCAAGATATGATCTTATCATAAATATGTCATTTACATCCTTGTCTGAAATTCCTGTTACATAAGCCCCTTTATTCGGTATTATAGTAACCAGTCCTTCAAGCTCAAGCTGCCTTAACGCCTCCCTAACAGGAGTTCTGCTAACACCTAATTCTTTACCTATAACAACTTCTTTAAGTTCTTCCATTTCTTTGTACTTGCCTAAAAGAATATCTTCTCTAAGCTTTCCAAAAACCCTTCCTCTTAAAGAATAATTGTCTGCAAGCTCATAAGAATTGTCTATATTATCCATTTTAACTTCAAAGCCTCCATACGCTACAGTCATACTGATTCTTAATCATTGTATACAATGTGGCTTTTTATGTCAATAGGAAGGGTTTAAGTTTGATAATGCTATAAATATTTATTTATTATCGCATTTTTTCTTTATTACTACAATGCCTGCCGCAAGCAAAAGAAGTATTGCTCCGCCTGCATAGTACATTACTGTACTCTGACCGCCTGCCTTAGGGAGCTTAGGTTTATTTACACCCTTTGGTGTTTTATCCTTATCTATATTAATATGCTCATCCTTTTCTTTAGACTTCTTGCCATTTACAGATTTACCCTTTGGTGTTTTATCCTTGTCCACTGAAACAAACTCATCAGGATTTCCCGGATTTGGAGTTATATTTGTCGGTGGATTGTTAGGTGTTGGTGGTGGTGGATTATTAGGGGTCGGGGTCGGCGGATTGTTAGGGGTCGGCGGTGTTGGTGGTGGATTACCCGGCTCATTAGGCACTACAGGTCCCGGTGGTATTACCGGTGGTGTTGGCGGCGTTGTTGGTGGTGGTGTAGGATTTTTCTTATTAAATACTACAACCGTATCTTCAACCCTCTTTATCTCTCCATCCTTAGGTGCCACAATCTCAAATTCAGTCTTTATAGCAGTTGCGGTTACAATTATTTCATAATTTTTAATTAAAGAACTATAACCTGCAGGTGCTGATTCTTCGATAAGTGTATAAACACCTGATTTAATTCCTTTAAATTTCAGGCTTCCTGTTGTTGCAGGCGGCATACCCGTTACCGCAACAAAAGTTACTTTAGGGTCGGATTTAAGTGTAAGCCTAAATCTGGCACCGTCAAGCAATGCCTTTACAGCTCCTAATGTAACACCGGACTTGGTAACTATATCTTTATTAGCATCCAAATCAGCTTTCACAAGATTAATGTCATAAACTCTCTCATTAAATACTACAATTGTATCGCCAATTATCTTTATATGATTACTATTTGCATTTTTAATTGCAACTCTTGAACCTGTTACCGCACTTGGTGTTACAGTTACTTCATACTCATCCGCTAAAGCGGCATAGTTTGCCGGAGCTTCTATTTCTTTTAATATATACACTCCTGCATCAACTCCATTGAAAGTGAGCTTTCCGCCATTTGCAGTTACACTGCTCTGTGATACCGCAGGATTTACCTTAGATGATAATCTGAATTTAGCTCCATCTAATAACGGATACCTGAATTTATCCAATCCGTTCGCATCCTTATCAGCTAAATCCGCTTTAATAAGATTTAGGTTAAAAGTCGTTTGAAGCATTTCATTAAACACCACAATCGTGTTGTCAAAGAATCTTAACTTATCACGATTTTCAAGTGCATTTATAATGGTAACTTCTTTTCCTTGTGCAGCGTATGGATTTACTGTAATTTTAAATTCTTCAATTAAACGGTTATATCCCGGAGGCGGTACTTCTTCCTTCAAAGTATATGTGCCTTTTTTAAGCCCTTTGAATGATAACTTTCCGCCTACTGTTACAGCACTTTCAGATACTGTAGGAGCAGAGTCTGAAATGAGCCTGAACCTAGCTCCATTCAATCTACTTTCAATAGCTGACAATGTAGCACCCGGTGCTTCAATTTTAACTTTATCAATAATATCCGCTTTAACAAGATTAAGGTCATAAACCTTCTCATTAAATAATACCACTGTTCCGCCAAATACTTTAATATCTGCGGATGCACCGGATGTAACCTTAATCACAGGCTTTGTATTAACCAAACCCGGCGTTATGGTTATTTCAAACTCTTTGTTTAAAGGAGCATATCCTTTAGGCGGTTCTGTTTCTTTTAATGTATAGACTCCTGCCGTAAGTCCGCTGAATCTGAGGATACCCTTTTCTCCCGTATTTATATCTGTTTCTGTTTTTTTGCGTACAACAACATTGCCACCATTACTTAATTTCCAGCTTAAAGTAAATTCAGCTCCATCCAAACGGTTTTTGATACCATATAGACTTGTAGCGGCATTATCAATAATATCTGTCTTTATAAGTGTAAACTCATAAACTCTTTCATCAAATACTGCTATTTTATTTTCAATAATCTTTACCCTGTCAGGATTTTTATCCGCCTTTGTAATTTGAACTTTAAATCCACCGGCAGAATCTCTGATTACTGAAATCTCATATCTGTCAGCCAAAAGACTGTAGCCCTCAGGAGCCTTTATCTCTTCCAAAATATACTTTCCACTTCTTATTCCGGTAAAAGTAAGAATTCCTTTTAATGCTCCGTCTGTAGCTGTTTCAGCAATATATATCTCACTAGGCCTGTCAACAGACTGTAACCTAAACTTTGCTCCTCCCAAGCGATTCTTAATATCATTTAAGTTTTTTGCAGCCTTATCAATTAAGTCCGCTTTTATGAGGGTAATGTCATAAAGCTTATCATTAAATACTACTATCGTATTTTCTATTACATTTATCTGACCCGGCTGCATCTTTTCAACAGTAACCTTACAGTCTTTTCCTGTAGTCGGAGTTATCGTTACTTTATATGGTTTCATTAAAGATGTATAACCTGAAGGCGGTTTTGTTTCTGTTAATGTATAAGTTCCCGCTTTAAGCCCTGTAAAAATCAACTCACCTTTTTTTGCCGGAGATACACCTGTTTTGGCAGTTCCAACAAGATTTCCGCTTGCATCAGTTAATGTAAACTCAGCTCCGTCCAAACGATTCTTAATACCTGCCAAATTTCCGGCTTTTTCATCAATTAAGT
>CAUTOC010000067.1:0-9473 GCA_963539695.1 uncultured Catonella sp.
AAGTGGGACATTTTTATTTGTGGTATACTAGGACTTTATCATTTATGGCTTATAATAAATAAAAAATAGTAAATAAAATATTGACTTTTTTATATAGTTGAATATATAATTATATCTATTAAAATAAAGGAGTCATAGTTATGGCAAAATTATTATGGGGGAAGTCAGGTCAGTTAGAATTTGCTGATGAAGGAGAATATTACTATTCACTAGGATTATTGTGTAACTCTAATTGGTTTAATATTGTATATGAACCTAATAGTCTGACAGATTCTTGGGGAGATGCCTTTAGAATCCAATGCTCAAATTGTCCGGTTAAATTACCTAAAGCATTTCAAAATGCTCTTCGATCACAAAATAGAATCAATAATAATGAATATGTTGCAAACTTGTATAAAAACCATCATTTTTTGTATGACGAAATTAAGTATATTCGTGGAGAATACCAAACAGTAAGGAAAACTATACCAACAGAATATCTTGCTGATTTTGATAAAGGATATAATCAAGAATAGTCCTGTATTGGCTTTTCTATTAAAATGATAGAAAAGCTTTTTGTATATCACAATAAAAAATAAACTATCATAATGAGTGCAGATTTACTGTTTACATAACAATAATATTATAGGAGGCATCTAGGCTAGATAGGAATCGGCGGTTTATAGTCACAGAGCAAACCACCAACTTAAGTGGTAATTCTGATTGTGATATGTATAGAAATAGAGAAAATTATTTTTTGTATATTTGTCAATGATATGACACCTAGTTTTATAAAAATAATTAGTTCTATAAACTGTATAAATTCTTTGAAGAAATATTACTTTCATTCAAGGGATTTTCTTGTTTTAATAGGAGTATTCTAACTTAAAGTTTGCATAGGAAATCTATTGGAATGATACAAATAGGTTTCATTTGTAATATCAAATTTTTATAACTATAGAAAGATAAAAATTTATAGAACTTTTCATTATCATTTCTATGGCTTCTTTTCACCTTACCATTGTATTTTGGAGTTCTTGGTCTTATAAGAGTATGAAGAACACCTTCTTTTTTACAGTAAATATCAAATGGATACTCTTTATTTGTATACATAGTATAAGTAGAGAATCATGATGATAATGTTTGGGAACATATTTAACATAAAGAAGCTATTTAATATAGATTTTTTTAGGAATATGGTATGGTTTCTACGATATTTTTGTAAGTAGTTTATACTATCTATTAGAAAATTTATGAAAAGAATGATTCAGAGGTGAAAGTTGAAAACAACCGAATAAATTAAAGTTTTATGTGTAAGCAAGGGTATGAGTGCTGCTGAATTGACTAGACAAATAGGTCAATTGCCTCAAAACTTTAATGTAAAATTGAAGAGAGGAACTATAACAGAGAAGGAAATGATTCAAATCGCAGATATCCTTGGTGTTGGATATGAGCAGACATTTATGCTCCAAAACGGTGAGAAAATCAAAATAAAAAGTATATATGATACAAAAGAGCAATAACTGTAAATTAATTGAGGAGACTTTTGATGAAAATTAATAACCGTAGATATACAGGGAGTAAGTTTAAATTAATGCCTTGGATTAAAGGACTTATTTTAGAAAATTGTCATGAACATGATTCTTTATTCGATGTATTTGGAGGAACAGGTGTAGTTACATCTGAATTATTGGAAATAACATCTTCGAATATAATTAATGATTTTTTATTTTCAAATGAAACTATATATAAAGCTTTTTTTGGAAAAGAAAAATATGATCTGAAAAAGTTACAAGCTTATGCAAGGAGATATAGAAACATTAATAAAAGTGAGTTAGATGATAATTATGTTTCTGATAATTATGGAGATAAGTATTTCAGATATGAAGATGCAAAACTAATAGGCTTTATTAGAGAAGAGTTACAACAAGAATATGAAGATGCAATACTTACTGAGAGAGAATTTTGTATTTTACTGACTTCTCTTTTGTATTCATTTGACAGATGTGCGAATACAGTAGGTCATTATGAAGCATATATAAAAGGGAAAGAAATTAGGGCTGAATTTGTTTATGAATTGATTGAATCCATAGAGTGTAATAATAAAATTGAGATTTATAGAGAAGATTCGAATAAATTAGCAAAACGGGTGGTGGCGGATATTGCATTTATAGATCCGCCATATAACAGCAGGCAGTATTCGAGGTTTTATCATGTAATGGAAACAATTACAAAATGGGAAAAACCAAAACTGGTTGGAATTGCAATGAAACCGCCAGAAGAAAATATGTCAAACTATTGCAGAAATTCGGCACCTAAAGTTTTTGCAGAATTAATTAATAGCCTGAATGTTAAGTACATTGTAGCTACATATAATAATACTTATGATTCAAAAAGTTCATCATCTCGAAATAAGATAACACTTGAACAAATTCAAGAAATTCTTAATAAGAAAGGTAAAACTCAGATGTTTGAAACTAATTATCGTAGATTTAACGCAGGGAAAACGAATGCAACAGATCATAAAGAATTAGTGTTCATTACAAGAGTTGATGTATAAGAATGGAAGATAAGATAATAAGATCTCCATTTTTTTATGTTGGAGATAAGTACAAGCTGATGGGGCAATTAAGAGAATTATTTCCCAAAAATATTTCGACATATATAGAACCCTTTGTAGGAGGTGGGAGTTCATTTCTTAACACAAAAGCTCAGAGATATATTGTAAATGACATTAACTATTATATTATTGCATTACACAAATGTTTATCTTCTTACGCGGGAAAACAGGAAGAATTCTTGGCAAAACTATATTCATTGATTGATAAATATGGACTTTCTTGTTCTTATAGGAATATTACAGTTCCAGATGAACTAAAAAAGAAATATGTTAAAACATACTATTCTCACTTTAATAAAGATGCCTATTCAAAGATGAGGGCTGATTTTAATAAGGAAGAGGATTTAGTGTTACTGTATATACTTTTAATATATGGATTCAACCATATGATAAGATTCAATTTATCAGGCAAATTTAATCTTCCGGTTGGAAATGTTGATTTTAATAAAAATGTTTATAACGCTATATGGCATTATCTTTCTTTTGTGGAAAATTCGGATATTACTTTTGCAAATATGGATTTTATGGTTTTTCTTAATGAGTTAGAGTTTGATGAAAATTCATACATATATTTAGATCCACCATACTTGATATCTGGTTCTGAATATAACAAGTATTGGAATGAAGAAGAAGAACGAAGACTATGTTTCTATTTAGATGAACTTGACAAGAGGGGGAACAGATTTGGAATTACCAATCTTATTAATCATAGGGGTATGGTAAACCAAATATTTTTAAAATGGTCCAAGAAATATACAGTATATAACATAGAAAGTAATTACATTAGCTTTAATGATAATACAATTAAATCAGATTCGAAGGAGGTATTTGTGACGAATTATGGTAGTAAGTAAAGAAAAAATAACTATCATTTTCAATGACAATTAGAAATTCAAAGAGAATACCTACTTTCTTAGATGTATAATTTCATTTGCAGGGAAAATATTGACTTCTGAAATTGTTTATGAAGTTGTAAAAAATATTATATATAGAAAAGATATGCACTATCTATGTTTTTCGTACGGATAATATTAAAGATATTAAAAAGTAAAGATGAGATGTTTTCAGATGAGAGGCTTGAGAAAATAATAGAGAGGCCTATACAAAAACATAAAGAAGTTAGATTTGAATATAAAATGGATTTGAGATTTGATATATGGTATAAAATTATAAAAAAATTCAGCATTTACATGATGACCCTGATGAGAATAATGTTAGATTAACGGTTATGAATTACCTATACTGATTTACTTGAGATATAACATTGCTCATGCTGCTTATCAATGTATTAATAGTATTATAAAAGCAGTTGGGTTTATCTGTTCTGACGAATATATACATGAAGAGTATTTGTCCATGCTACAAAGCGATAATAGAAATTATTAAAAAAGAAAAAGATCTGTCACAAAGCTGTAGATGAATAAGTAAGAAAAATGAGGATGTTTATATAGATTATATGGGAATAATTGATTCGAAAATTCTACAGATTAAGGCTGAGTAAACAAAATACTCAATATATGATGAAGGATTTTGAACTTTTACAGCTTTAGGTGGATATGTAGATATTGAATGTTATGATACTGATTGTGATAGTTATTTTAAAGTTACTTTAATGTGTGAAAGATCAGATCAAGTGAATAATGAAAAATACATATTAATTGTTAGTTTAAAGGAGGCTGAGGAGAAGAGAAGACAAGAGTTGTTTTCGATTCTTGTTGTTAAAGTGAGACATACAGACTCAAAAGAAATGGCAGAAAATGGAAAGAGGTGTAGATATTTTGACATATAGCATTAATTATTTTATTGAAATCATTTATAAAAAAGAAAAAAGTGTATCGTTTATTATCAATTTTATCAGAAATTATTTATGGTATATTTGGTATGACGAAAAGTACAAAAGCTTTTTCCATTATTGGAACAACCCGTGCTCAAGTTATAGATAACGGGTGGCGTAAGTAAAGAGATGATAAATAATTCCCTAAGTTCAGAACTTGTGAGAATAAGTTTGTAACAAATTTAGTTACTCTTACCATAATCTTGTATGTTAAATATACATGAAGGCAAATAAAAATGAATAATTTAATATTTTAATATATTTTTTTTGTAACCATAGTTAAGAAAAGGTTAAATCACATATAAATGTAATAAAGGTGATATTTAATGCTTTTTGATATGTAACGCAAAGTAGCAACAAGGCTGTTAGTTGCATTTCATATACTTTTGGATATGGATAAATTTTCTGCTTTTATGGACTTATTTGGAGAATTATATCTAAATAGGCACATAATGCGTAGTGTACTGATAATATGCCTATATGTAGTGATTGACAATACCGTAGTTTTATTTATAATTATTATAAGGATGAAGTTAGGCTTAGAAATATGTATTATGGTCATTTTTTATATATTTTCCATCTATTTTGTAACCGGCGGTTACAAAATTAGAGTTTTACTATAGACTAAGCCTTTAAACTAATTTAGATTTTGTAAATAAAAGTAATGTAAAGGAGAGACTTATGTGGAAGAAGATTAAATTCAAAAGAGGAATTATAAGCCTGCTGCTTGTTGCAGGACTTATACTCACAAACCTCAATCCACTTGGGGCATTGGCGGAGGAGGTGATTTCAGGTATCCAGCAGATGACTGAAGGTTTGCAGACAGAAGAGATAGGAGAACCGGAAGAAAATATGCCTGAGGATGAACTGGAACAGGAGGAACAGACTTCTTCAATAGAAATAACTTCATCTGATAAAATTGGAGAGGAGCAGGAAGAAGATTCCTCGGATAAGATTTCAAGTTCTGCTGTTACACAGGAAGAAGTGGATAGTGTAATAAAGGAAGCAGGAGTTAATACTGGAGAAAGAGATGAACTTGGAGATGATGAAACCCATAGAATAGTAGAAAAGACTATAGAGCAGGGTAATAAAGTTATAGGTGAGGGAGATCCGGTAGATCCTAATAAAGATATTGCTCTTAAATCAACCATTAAAATTCGTCTTAAACCGGCAAAAGAGGGCGGTCCTTTTGTTAAGCCCGGCGGACAGGTAAAAGTTGTACTGGGAAAGAATATAAAGCATATTGGAAACAGTAATGAACTTGAAGCCTATGACAAAAATAATCCCGGAACAAAGCTTGCAGATCTTAGCATTAAAGCTGAGGGCGAAGAACTTGTTTCATATATTACACTTGTAAATGATCAAACTGCATTAGGTTCAGGAACTTATGTTTCTATAGAATTAAAATTAGGATTAAAAGTAGATAAAGCTACAAATCCCGGAGGTGGAAGTTCCGATAAGAAAGTATGGATTCTTGACAAGGAGCATAATATAGAGGATGAGTCCGGTCAGACTCTAAAGATGGAAAAATCAGGTCAGGTTGATTGGAATGCAGGAACAATTGGTTGGATAGTTAAAATAAAGAAAACATCCAAAAATGGAGACGACAGTCTTGCAGGCTATCAGTTCTCTGATAACTTAAAAAATGTAGGCAAATATGTAACTGACAGTTTTGAAGTTAAAAATGTATCAGGAGCAAAGGTGCCTGGTTGTAACCCTGAATATGCAGGTGATATTCTTACCTGTATTTTCCCGAACGGCACTCCTAATGAAGTTATAGTACAATTTAAGACAGAGATTAAAACGGATGTAAGTAATAGTGAATTAATGGGCGGCTTTGAGGGAGTAGGGCCAAGCGGAGAGAAACTTAATAATCAAAAATATAATAAGGCAATATTATACTCAAAGGATAGCAGTGGCAGCTATGTAAATGAAGAAACCTATGCTGATGCAAGAGTGGATGGCAATACATACTGGGGCAGTAAGTACCCGGGCAAGGAATTTGAGGGTAAGTACAAAGGACAGCCGATGTATGAGAGCAGTACAGGACAGGTAAGCTATGAGGGAAGATATTATAGAGAAGGCGGTTATTACCATGTTGACTGGAGTATAATTTTTGATGCAACAGATAAGAATCTCCATAATGTGAAAATAACCGATGAACTTCCATGGGATAATCAAAACAGTGCAAGGATGTTATTTAACGGTGCAACCCTATATGTATGGGATGCAGTCGCTAAAGACTGGAAAACTAAACCGGAATATAAATTTACGGCAGAAACTAATAAAAAAATATATGATTTAAAGAGCATAGATCCTGATTTAAGTCCTCTTAATACAGCAGTAAAGCTCGTTATAAACTCTAAGGTTGAGGAAAGTAAGGTGTCTGCACGCCTCAGATTTACAAACAGACCTAAAATATCTTGGGGTGACGGTGATACAAAGATAGATAATATCAATTCAGATGTTGAGCTTGCAGAGGATCTTCTTAGGATAAGCAAGAAGATTGAAAAAGATGTACAAGAGGTAATTAACGGACAGAAAAAAGAATATTTTGTAAAATCAAATCCTGAATGGACAATACATGTTGATAATGAGTACATTACAGAAGGTAATACATACATTTATGATGCTGTAATATATCATGAGAGTATAGTTAAAAAAAATGTAAGTGATGATGCTGAAAGGGCAAAATTCAGAGTTGGTGACAATAAGGCTGATAATATAAACGGTTTACCGCTTACAAAGATATTGGGAAGAAATCTTACACGAAGCGTATATGAAGAGAACAGTTTTAACGGAACCAATAAGTGGGGGATAAAACTTAGGACACATAAGCTTTATTATGAAAATACGGAAGTAGGAACCGTGCTTGAGTTTTATAATTTTAAGCCTGAGAAAGACAGTAATAATGAAGTTATAAAGACCATAAAAGGTTCTGATGGAAGAGTACGCAAATATACTCAGGACATCAGTTTTAGGACAAAGCTTGTAGACAAGGTCATACTTTTAAGTGGTGGTAATTATCTCAACTCCGCTGTTATTCATAAAAAGGAAAGTGGCGGCAATAAGTTTGCTTTGGCTGATTTTTGGGCAAAATACAGTGCTAAAGTTATTAAGAAACAGTCAGTGGCTTCCGATGTATCAATTTCCATTACAAACGGCAGCAGAAATGCTGATAGAATAAACATAGGTAAGGCTGCCGATAATAGGGAAACTGCTTACAATAATAATGATGGTTCAATTCTATACAGGCTTAGTGTAAATGGTTCTAATTTTACTACGGAAGGTGTAGAGAAACAGCTTCGTAAAATAGAATTAAGGGATATAATGCCTGCCGGATGGAAGTTTGATAAGATTGATGCCGATAACGATTTTCTTATATATAAAGGTGAATCCGAAGAATCCAATGCAAGTAAGGAAAGCTATGTAAGGGCAATAGGAGAACCTTTAAATGAGGCACAGCGTAAGGAAATTATAGAATCTTTTTCTATCACAAAAGAGAAAGATATTAACGATGTATCTAAGGATGTAAATGTTGCAACATTTAAGTTTAAGAAACTTGATGCTTCTTATGTAATACTGCTTAGGGTAAAGATAGACTCAGCTCAGGGAATGTCGGTAAACAAGTATGAGAATGTTACCAATTTTGCGAGGGTATATATAAATGCTGAAAGCTACCGTGAGATGAATGCAGAATCTAAGTGTGAAGTAAAATATGACACAAGATTTCTTAGAAAAGAGCATAGCGGCAGTCCGTCAGATTCAAAACTGAAATGGATAATAAAGTATGATCCTTCAGGTATGTCCGTAAGCGATCAGGAATTTGTAAAGAAAGCAAATGATGTTAAGCTTGTAGATACACTTGGCATGAAATTAAAACTGCTTAGAAAAGCAGACGGTTCACTTGCTTACAACGGTTCAAGCTACAGGCTTACCGAAATCTTAAAAGACGGAACGGTAAAGACATATAATGATGCGGCAGGGCTGACAAACTTCCTTTCTGCTAAGACATTATCAGACGGAAGAGATGAGCTTACTTTTACAATACCTAAGAATGGGCGTGAGAATATATATGTTCTTGAATATACTACCCAGCTTATGGGAGGAGCAGGGACTACATTCAGTAATAAGGTAAGGCTTGAAGCGGATCACAAAACCGATATCGGAGAGTCGGAATCAAACTATAAGATAGTGGATGCCAGTGCAAGCGGCAGTGTAGGTGCAGATTATACCAATATATTTATCCGCAAGATAACTACACAGGGTGCAGTTTTAACAGGTGCAACATTTAAGCTTACCAAAAAAGGAGATAACAATTTTATAAGACATGCTTCTACTAATGATAAAGGAATTGCTTCATTTTATAAGTTGCATGAAGGTGAGTATGTACTGGAAGAAATAACAGCACCTAACGGATTTTTCAAGGATAAGACAAAGTATAGCTTTAAGATTGAAAAACTTGGAGGTAATGCAGGTTATACTATTAATGACCTGAATCCAAAACAGGGTAAGGTAAGTATATCTAAAGATAATCCTACCAATACAATAGATTTTGTGAATTATACACCGGATGAGATGACTACCGACTTTACCATACTTAAAGCACCGGAAAGCATGAAACTTAATCTGAAAGGTGTGGAAGAAAGTGAACTTAAAAATGCACTGTCAGGAAAGCTTATTACAGGTGTGGAATTTACACTGACCCGTGAAGATTCCGGCGAAATAATTAAGGCGGAAGAGGGAACCGGTGAGAATATAGGTACTTATACCTTTAGAAATCTGAAAAAAGGCACTTATATCTTAAAGGAAACTAAAAATAATGAAGCATATAAACCTTTAACGGAAACTTATAGGGTTTTAGTTGATCCTACTAAAGATGCAGGTGAGCGTATCATCATAAAAGATATGAACGGCAAAGTAATTGAAGGTGACGGAAAATGGATAAGGAAACGCGGTGATACGGCTATTGTCTTTAATGAGAAAAAGATTATACTTTATGATCTTAAACTTATAAAGGCAGACTTAATTGATGAAAAA
>CAUTOC010000068.1:0-9380 GCA_963539695.1 uncultured Catonella sp.
TCAGTGACGGCGTGACTTAGTCTGCATATTCAATAAAAAGCGAGCACATTGCCCTCCCCTTATTGTAACGGATTTTTGTTCGGTTTTCCACCCGAACGCGGATATTTCTTTGGAGTATTTTTTGTTTTTTCTATAGAAATCAGCACTCTGGTATAATCAGTATATTTTATGGTAAAGTGGGCTGTTTCCTTTATTTCACCGCCCAACACCCTAATTGCAGTCTTAGAAGTCTCTATTTCTTCATCAGCTCCGGTAGCTTTGTAGGCTACAAATTTTCCACCAAGTTTTACATAAGGCAGACAGTACTCACTTAGGGTTGGCAAAGCTGAAACCGCTCTTGACACACATAAATCAAAGTTTTCTCTATATTCACCTTTTGCCTGCAATTCTTCCGCCCGTGAATGTATGGTAGTTATACCTTTTAAGTCAAGTTCCGCTATTACTTCATTTAAGAAGTTCAGCCTTTTATTAAGGGAATCAAGTAACAAAACTTCGGTTTCAGGGTATACTATCTTAATCGGAACTCCGGGAAAGCCTGCACCTGTACCTATATCAAGCACAGTCATAGGCACAGTCATATCCATCACTTTTGTTATCATCAGACTGTCTACAAAATGTTTTATTACAAATTCCTCATAGTCTGTGATTGCTGTAAGGTTCATTACTTTGTTTTTCTCTATTACCATTTCATAAAATCTATAGAGTTTGTCACATTGTTCTGAAGTTATTGTTATCCCTTCATTTTCAAGTTTTTTTATTATAAGTGATTTATCTTCCATTAGCCATCCTCTTTCATGAATATAAGCATCTTATAGTCCCCGTATGATGTCCAAATAATTTTGTCTCTGTTCAAACACTGCATATACAGTAACTATCTTTTTCTCTTCATTGATTTTATAAAAGACAAGATTTTGTTCAAGAATTAATACCATATACCCCTGTCTTTTTAATACATTGTATTTTGGTGTAGTTCCGATATAAGGATTGTCCCCTAAAGATAATATAGCCTCTTCAAGTTCATCTAATTTCTTCAAAGCCACGCTATTTCCAAAATTTTCTGCAATATAAAGAATAATTTCCCTTATCAGAGCATCTGCCGTATCAGTCCTTATAACCCCATATTTCAAATTCTCTCCTCCCTAAGAATATCTCTCAAATCATCAAAAGTATCCTTAACAGGAGCAACTCTCTCATATTTAACATCTTCATCAGCTTCTGCAAGTATTTCCAAAAGCTCAATTCGGGCTTTCATTCTTTTATATTCCTCATATCCGATTGAAACCGTATCTCCCCGTCCATTTACGGTAATTATTACAGCTTCCTTATCTTCCCTGCATTGTCTGGATATTTCGTTATAATGATTACGCAGGTCTGCTGACGGTCTGATTGTTTCCTGTTTGATAAACATAGGTTTACCTCCAAAAAATTATAGACATATTATATCATAATATGTCTATAAAATCAATTGACCTTAACCGGTCGTCATCTATATTTGTTTGGTAGCATGAGCAATCTCAATATTATGCCTTCACTACAGGCACCCAAAGTTCCATTTTATAATCAGGGCTATACATATCACCTTTGAAATAATACTCGAAATCAGGCTTTCCTGAATGGATATAGCCATGTTCCGGGAAGAATACCTCCATCAGGTATTTCCAACCGGCATGTATGCACTCCGGTACCTTTCCGGTTAATTCAACAACTGCATACTCTGCCTCGTCAACTTCTAAAACCTCCAGTCCCATAGATTTAGCTTTTTCTACGTCTGTAGTAATATATCCTGCCATATAGTTTATCCTGTCAGGACTTTCCACGTCATGGCAAACTCCGACACTCTCACCTTTGCCAAGCTTTGCCAGTTCTTCGCGGCTGTATTTGCCAAAAAGCTTGTCCCACACACCCGGGCACAGTGATGAGTTAATATCCTGTTCATTATACCCTGCCACCTTAAATGCCTGTTTCTTTTCAATCTTAATATCCATGCTTCTTCCTCCTTTTACGCTAAGTGCGAGCTGAATTTTAGAAACCAGCTTAAACGGCTTCCCTTCTTTTACTTCAGAGGGAGTAAAGCCATGAAATTTTTTAAAAGCAGCACCAAAAGCGTCAGGTGATTCGTAGCCGTATTTCATTGCTATGTCGATTATTTTTTCGTCTGTATCACGCAAATCTATTGCTGCCTCAGTCATCCTTCTGCTTCTTATGTATTCAGAAAGTGTTATCTCTGTAAGCATAGAGAAAAGTCTGCTAAACATCGGATAAGAATAGCCGGACAGGCTTGAAATCTTCTTCTCATCGATCTCGCCATCAAGTACTGTTTCTATATAATTCACAGTATCATTAAACAATTTTATGATATTCACTTTAACTCCCTCCTTTCGAATATCATTTTAGCGTTTTGGAAGATAGTTTACCCTAGAAATTGGGTACAAATTTGCAAGGAAGGTAATACTATATTTTTATTTTAGCTGACATTATTTTATCTTTATTTATGATATAAAATATGTTGTCTTCATTTACACTTCGTGACCAAAGTTTATCTGCATCAAAATCCTGCTTTTCAAGCATAGCAACCATGTTTGAGCCAAGTTTGATAAACTTACTTTTAAATTCTTTCTTAGTACATTTTGGAATAAATTTCTCTATAGATTTGATATTTGTAGCATAAACAAGCTCATTTTCAAAGTTTAAAACCTGCGGAATAACAATAATTTCTTTTATATGTTTTGAAGCTTTCAAAATTTTGATGTTTTGAGCAAGTCTGTTTAACAGTTCTTTTTTTTGAACATCTGTATCAAAAATCAATATTATTGTTGTATTAGGTTTTATACTTATGAGCCGGCTGTTTTTAATTTCATTTTGTAAAATATTTAGTACATCAATTTTTCCTGATAAAAC
This sequence comes from uncultured Catonella sp., assembly GCA_963539695.1. Classification (GTDB taxonomy): domain Bacteria; phylum Bacillota; class Clostridia; order Lachnospirales; family Lachnospiraceae; genus Catonella. The sequence goes on from CAUTOC010000068.1 coordinate 2,899, forward strand.
ATATTTATTTTTAATTTGTTCTATAAAAGCCCTTTCTGTGTCACCTTCGACAAAATATTGAACCGGATTATTTTTAATCTTCAATAGTTATATCCTCCAGCTCGTAAATTTTATCTCTACTCGGAACAACATCAAATACGTCATTTTCCATTGCATTTCTAAGAGATATATCATTTTTCTTTATATATTCACTTGGATATACTACTTCTATTTTTTCTCGTTTTCTTAAAAAAGAAAAACTATGTCTTGGTAAGTTCATGTCCAATAAGTCCATGTTGTGTGAGGTGAAAAATAGCTGTTCTCCGTCTCCAAGCTTATTAATCATCACACTTAAAAATGCCTGTTCCAAATCAGAATGTACATAAGAGAATTTTTCGTCACAGTAGTAGAAGCCATTTTCTCTTAAAATAATTGAACTTATCAAATTTGCTATTCTAATTCCCGCAACGGTTCCACTTGATAATTTGCTTTCCTTAATTACCTCACCTTCCTGTATAATTATCTCCTGATTTTCTTTTTTTATTACATAACTGTCTTTAACATCTAATTTCTCTACTGAAATTATATCGGTATCAAGCGCCTGTAAAACTTTTTCAAGTACTGCCAACTTTAATCCGCCATCCGTATTATTGATTAAAATGAATTCACTGCCTTCACTGAGAGCAAAATTCCAGCCTATTTTTTTAATTCTTTCATCCCCCATTGATTTGGTTGTTTCTTTTAATTTTTTACAGCATTTTTCATATGAATCATTTTTTGCTATATAAGCTTTCTGCACTTGTATAATAAAGTTTTTATTATCCGGAAAAATTTCTCCGATAAATCTGTGCATAACATTTTCGACTAAAACAATATCTGCACTGAATTTTCCGACTTTATTTTTATCATTTATAGCATTTCTTAATCCATCAAACTGTTTTAGTACAATACTATAAAAAATATCCCTAATTGTCTTCCCTAGAGTAGTTTTCCCGGAAGCATTACCACCCATTATTATATTAACTTTTTTATATCTGAAATTTGGTCTTAGTGGCAGATGCTCATTCTCTATTGTGCTTCCAACTATTTTCTTAGGGTAGGCAAAATTCATCTTAAAATCCTTAAACCCATAGATATTATCTAACTCTAAATTCATTATTATCATAGAACACCTCGCATATTAGTTCTGGAATTTATAACTAATAATAGTTTAACATTTGTTTGTTAGATTTACAAGTGTTAATCCCCAATCCTAAAATAATCCAAATAAGCTTTATACCTGTCCTGTGCAGTTAAACAGGTATCTCTCAAGTAGCCTTTTTCTGTTTCCCATTTTGCAAGACCTCGGTAATAAAACATTTTCAAATCATCTTCTATAATAAATGGTACAATGTTATATTTCAGACATTCCTTGAACATAATCAATCTTCCGACACGGCCATTGCCGTCTTGAAACGGGTGAATTTTCTCAAATTTTACATGAAAATCCAAAACATCATCAAAGCTTATTTTTTCTTTGGTATTATAGCCATTTAAAAGTTCTTTCATCTTGTCGGAAACTTCTTCAGGAATAACAGTATTCATTCCACCAACTTCATTAGGCAGTTTTTTATAGTCTCCGACTGCAAATAGGTTTTTTCTGGAGTCGCTCGTTCCATTTTTAAGTATTAAATGAAGTTCTTTGATAAATTCTTCAGTAATCATAGACTTTGCATTGTCAACAATCAGGCTGACCAAACGGAAATGATTTGCAGTTTCAATCACATCATCTACATTGAGATTTCCGGTTTCTGTACCTATAGTATTAGTTTCAAAAATATATCTGGTCTGCTCGTGAGTCAGACTGCTTCCTTCAATATGGTTAGAATTATAAGTCAGTTCAATTTGAGTTTTATGGTATATTCCACCTGAATATCCTGAAGATTTTTCTTCCTGTAAAATTTCTAATAATGTTTTTGGGTTATTATCCCTCATTTATCGTCCTCCGTTACCTACCCCTGCTGCATCTCCATCAGATTATAAAAGCTTCCTTTCAGCTCCATAAGCTCCTCATAGTTGCCAAATTCCTTCATACCACCCTTTTCCATTACGGCTATTTTATCGGCATTTCTGATGGTTGAAAGCCTGTGGGCTACTACAAATGTAGTCCTGTCTTTGGCTAGCTTTGATACAGCTTCCTGTATCTGTCTTTCGGAAACTGTATCAAGTGCCGAAGTTGCCTCATCTAAGATAAGTACTCTTGGATTTCTTATAAATGCCCTTGCTATGGAAATACGCTGTTTCTGCCCTCCTGAAAAGTTGCCGCCATGCTCCTTTAAGACAGTTTCAAGTCCATCAGGCAGGCTATCTACAAGCTCTCTTAGGTTTGCAGCATCTATTACCCTTTGAAGTTCATCTTCCGATACATTATCAAGTCCGTAAGTAATATTTTCTCTTAAAGTACCACTAAAAAGTATCGAGTTTTGCGGCACTACAGCAAGTTTTTTACGGTAATGATGAAGATTCATCTCCTTAATGTCACAGCCGTCTATTAGAACTCTTCCTTGGGTAGCCCTTACAAAGCCGATTACAAGGTTTAAAATAGTAGTCTTACCTGCTCCCGAAGCACCTACTATAGCTATAGTTTCACCCGGACTTGCCTTAAAACTAAGTCCGCTAAAAAGCGGTTCCTCACTGTCATCATATTTAAAACCTACATTATCAAACTCTACAAACCCCTTTATTTCAGGCTTTAATTTATTTTCATCAGTTCCTTCCATTTCATTACTAAGCATTATGTCCGAAATCGAACTCACCGACTCAAGTCCCTTTGATACCACAGGTATAAGTCCGACTATGCCGGCTATGCTTCCAACCACAGTACCAAAATAAGACTGGTACATAGCCACATCACCTATGCTTATCTTTTTATCAAGTGCCATAAATGCTGTGAAAATAAGACAGAATACCCTGAATACCTGAAATACCACCCAGCTCATTGCACCGAAATAAGTCTGTATCATATCCAGCCTGAACCCTTTATCCGCGACATTTACAAGCCTTTTTTCCATTTTGTTCAGCTCTCTTTTTTCAAGTGCATGTGCCTTTGCGACAGGTATCATTTCCATCATTTCTACTACAGAAACAGTGGTTTCTTCCATTTCTTTACGAAATGCGGTATTGTAGGTTTTCACTTTTTTCTTAAAATAGAGCATAAGTAAAACAGCTACCGGCACTGCGGCAAGGAAAAAGCCAAAAACAATTTTACTTTTGGTTATAACTATTACAAGGGCAGCCACAATATTTACAATTATATAGAGTACCGTTATAAATATCTGTGCACTCAGATTCTCTATCTGCTCCACATCTCTCATAACCTTAGACTGAAGCCTGCCCGATTCCATCTGTGTATGGTAGGAAATGGACAACTGTTGAAGTTTCCTAACAAGAGCACATCTTAACTCTTTTTCCACCTGTCTTATCGTTTTGGCATAAAAATATACATGGATATAGCTTGTAGGCACATTTTGCACTGTTAAAAGTATTATAAATACCGAATTCAGAATAATCTTTTTAACCGCCTCTGCATCCGGTTTTGTTATTATATCTATCATTGCAGCCATTACAAGGGGAGATATCCAAGACGGCGAATCTTTTATAAGGAAAAAGACTACCGACCAAAAAAGTTTAATATACTTTCCCTCGTAAATGGCTATCAGTGTTTTTAACGGATTGCCTGCATTCCGTCTAAATATGCTTTCATAATCCGGTTCTTTGTAGGCTGCTTTCATAAGTTTGTCCTCTTTTAACTAATTTTACCTTACCAAAAATCCTATTTCTTCAACATCATCATAAGTTTCTTTAACTATAATACAATCACCGCTAAAAGTTAAATTTGTGTATTTAACCGGCAGAACTATCTTTCCTGATTTATCGATAAGACCGTACTTATTATCTTTGTCCATAACAATGAAAATACCATCTTTGTAATCCATTATTTTTTCCCACTTATTTTTAAACCCTGCAAGTTTCTTAAACTCAGCATCGTAGAGTAATACCTGTTCAGTTTTTTTATCTTTTGAGGCTGACTTATCTTTTACAACAATATATTCTCCTGTGGAAATTCTTTTTATAGATTTTGTATGGTTTAGGCTAAAGAGCTTATCTCCATCTTTATCTATAATTATTTCAGACATATAACTACCTGATTTACCATATTTTCTGCGTCCTAGAGAGAATATTCCCTTTGCTTTGCTTAAAATTCCAAAGAAGTCATATTTAGGTTTGTGCAGTTCTTTTCCATTTGGAGCTATAATACCGTACTTACCATTAGACATGGTCACAAGCAACGGGCTTACCTTGTACTTTACATTTGAAAGCTTCTCAATATTGTCATAAGTCTCTTCAAGAACTTTTTTCTTTCCTGCTTTATTTATATATATGTAGTCTTCACCTTTTTTAACTATCATACCATCAGAAATGTTCTTTATATTAGTTTCTTCTCTACTATATGTATCAAAAGTATTAGCTAAATCAAGCTTCGTTGCTATAAGCTTACTATAGGTCGGCGTAACAAGCTCCTTCCCTTTATCAGAAATCACTCCGTATTTTTTGTCAAGCTTTACTACAGCTTTACCGTTATGGAAGGTATAAATCTTGTCATATTTTTTAGAAGTTAATGTCTTGCCTTTATAATTTACAAGATACGCCTTTCGATTATCGTCTCTAATTATAGCCATATCCTTATAGGTTTTATAAATATAGTCATATTTGAAACCTAACATTGTCTTTCCATCATCTCTAATTACACCATATTTGCCTGTTTTACGATTCATAACAGAAAATAAGATATGAGTTCCTGCTACTTCTTTACTTACCCCCTTATATGGATAAATATCCGAGCTTAAATAGTATTTTCTTGTTCCTACAAGGTTACCTGCTGACCTGCTTGGTTCCATATTCTTTCCGTTCCAAACAACCTTACCGTTAGGATTCATAATCTTCATACCGGTAAGATTGCCGGATACGGATACTATTTTATATTCTCCTTCCCTATTCATGAGAAGTTCTGCCTCTCCGGCAATATTTTTTATTATAATCTCAGAAACACCTGACTTCTGTGAGAGCCAAAGAAATCCCAGTCTGCCCTTTGCCTTATCCCTAATACGGATATGCCTTCTATCATTTACTTTTGTCTTATAAATCTCATTACCCCAATCAATCTCATAGCCCTTATACCTTCTTATTACTTTACAATCTCTCTTTGTATCGAGTATTACTAAGCCCTCTTTGGTTTCACCACATATATATCTGTCATTTTCAATGCCTATAAATCCTCTTTTACCGTCATAGGTGTCTGCAATTTCATCAGCTATATTGATAAGTCCGGAATAAAGTTCATTTTCCTCTTCATCAATTATCCTACCTTTATATGCAGTGTTATTAGCGGTTACATAAAAAAGCTGTCCACCTGCAATTCCGGTGACTTCCTTAAACTTAAACCCTGTCTTTTCACCGGTTGCTTCAAAATATATCTGATACTTATCATTTGCATCTGATGAGTATATTACATTTTTACCGTATATAGTCTCTATCTCTGCACGAATTCCATTAATTCTATTTGAATTATTATCCTGTCTCCCTATCCAGATGATGTCCTTTTCTTTCAATGCAGCCTGTGTAGGAGTTACAATTCCCAATGTCATGGATATAAAACAAGCCATTGTTACAAGTTTTTTGAATTTTTTCATAAACTCCTCCTTTTTATTAAATACCTACCCCTTATTACTATTTTGGTAATGATACACCTATATTTTATCATTTTTTATATGGAAATGGTATAGTTTTATATAAGGAGTTATGGAATTAATAGGAACATTTAATTATATTTGAGTGAAAGATGTTTTGATTAAGATAGTTTTAAAATTAAATTTAGCGAAAATTATCAGATGAACAATATCAATGAATTTGATATAATAAAGAATGGTAAACATAAAAAACTATCGTCTTTTTTCATGCAGTAAATAGAGGGGAGTGAAATATTATGCCAAGACCAACAACAAAAAACGATTTAATGATAGCTGCTAAGGAAAACTATGAAAAGTTAAATTTACTTATTTCAAAGATGACTGAGGAAGAGTTAAATACACCATTTGATTTTTCAAAAGATGAAAAGAAAAAAGAAGCCCATTGGAAAAGAGATAAAAATTTAAGAGATGTTTTAATCCATCTCTATGAATGGCAGCAGCTTGTTTTACATTGGGTACATTCCAATCAAAAGGGAGAAGAAAAATCGTTTTTGCCTAAACCATATAATTGGAAAACTTATGGAGATATGAATGTTGAATTTTGGAAGAAACATCAAAATAGCCTAGAAAAGATAATATGCTTGTTTACAAATTTGGGAAATAATTGACTTTTCCAGGTTAACGACTATAATAAAGTTATACTTTAGATTAGTCGGAGGTGCGGTATGGCTTATATTAAAAGGGCTATTTTAACTATGCTTAAAAGCAGGGTAAAAA
>CAUTOC010000069.1:0-9209 GCA_963539695.1 uncultured Catonella sp.
GTAACAAATTGTATTCCTTCTGATTGAGCATGTCAAACACCAAAAATTCATCACAATTCACAAAAACTTTTCTTAATAGTTCTATACCTTTTTCAGTATAATCTGTACATTTCATAAAAATATATGGACATATTTTTTTAATATGATACTCCAAAATTCCTTTACCGCACCCTAATGAAACCAACTTATTATCTAATTTATACTTTTTGAGTAAATCAACAATTACTTGAGCAGATTTTTTATACTCAATACTTCTTTCACAATTCTCTTCATAATCGTTTTGCGTTTTTTCTATAGAAAAATGATCATTTGTATTATTGGTTCTAAGTTTATCCCAATTTTCTTTGTTTAGGCTAATAAACTCAAAATCTTTAAAATAATAGTAATGTTTTGTTTTCATAATTATAATTCCTTTCTATTCCTCAGCACTTCCTTCATTTTCAGCAAGTTCTTCATCGGAAATAGTCATAATCTGGCGTTTTCTTGCCATTTCATCACTTGCAAGATATTCGTCATAGGTACTTACCTTATCAATCAGTCCATTTGGAGTGATTTCCATAATTCTGTTTGCTATGGTTTGAATGAACTGATGATCCTGTGAGGTAAAAAGCACTACACCCGGGAACTTGATTACGCCGTTGTTGAGCGAGGTAATAGCCTCCATATCAAGGTGGTTGGTAGGCTCATCTAAAATAAGCACATTGGTAGCCATTATCATCATTTTAGATAACAATACTCTTACTCTCTCCCCACCGGAAAGCACTTTAACCTGCTTCACACCCGCATCTCCAGGGAAAAGCATACGTCCCAAGAAGTTTCTTACATAGGTAGCATCTTTTTCAGGCGAAAACGGAAGCAGGAACTCCGTAATATTCTCATTACCCTTAAATAACTCTGTATTATCCTTAGGAAAATATCCCTGTGAAGTGGTAACTCCCCACTTATAATCTCCCTCATCAGGCTCCATCTCGCCGGCAAGTATCTTAAATAAGGTTGATATAGCTTTTACATTAGGACCTACAAAGGCTATCTTATCTTCTCTGCCTACAACAAAGGAAATATTGTCAAGCACCTTAACTCCGTCCACAGTCTTTGACAAATTAGTAACAGTAAGCACTTCATTTCCTATTTCTCGTGCAGGACGGAAGTCGATGTAAGGATATTTACGGCTAGATGGCTTAATATCATCAAGTTCAATCTTCTCCAAAGCCCTCTTTCTACTTGTAGCCTGCTTGGACTTACTTGCGTTAGCTGAGAAACGCTGAATAAATTCCTGAAGTTCCTTAATCTTTTCTTCTTTCTTCTTGTTAGCTTCCTTCTGCTGGCGAATCATAAGCTGACTTGACTCATACCAGAAGTCATAGTTTCCTGCATAAAGCTGAATTTTACCATAGTCGATATCAGCAGTATGGGTACATACTTTGTTAAGAAAATAACGGTCATGTGAAACCACTATTACTGTATTTTCAAAATTAATAAGAAACTCCTCAAGCCAGCCTATAGCATCCATATCAAGGTGGTTGGTAGGCTCATCAAGAAGAAGAATATCAGGATTGCCAAAAAGTGCCTGAGCAAGGAGGATTTTAACCTTCTTGGAAGCCTCTATTTCACTCATCATCATATAATGATACTCTGTATCTATTCCAAGTCCGTTAAGAAGGGTAGCCGCATCCGACTCAGCCTCCCAGCCGTTCATATTTGCAAATTCACCTTCAAGCTCACTTGCCCTTATACCGTCCTCATCAGTGAAATCTTCCTTTGCATAAATGGCTTCTTTTTCCTTCATTATATCATAAAGGCGTTTATTTCCCATAATTACCGTATCAAGTACCGGATAGGAGTCATATTTAAAATGATCCTGCTGTAAAAATGAAAGACGCTGTCCCGGAGTTATGATAACATCTCCCGTTGTAGGCTCCAACTTCCCCGATAAAATTCTTAGGAAGGTTGATTTACCTGTACCGTTCGCTCCAATAAGTCCATAACAGTTCCCTTCCGTAAACTTAATGTTTACCTCTTCAAAAAGTGCTTTTTTGCCAAGTCTTAGTGTAATATTACTTGCCTGAATCATTTCAATCGTCCTTTCCAAATTTTGTTACAATAATAATTAAAAAAGTGTGTGCTTGCACACACTTCGTGCGCGAGCGGTGCCGCAAGGCAAACTTCTCTGCCGCGAGCTGTGCATCCCTCGGAGAGCTTTTTGCATAATTGGAAATTTCGGAAAAATTTCCAATTATGTAAGAAAGAATCCTGCATAACAGGATTCAAATGTCTCGCTCTTATTCTACCGATATATTCAGAATTTTTCAAGTGGTTAGATTGTGCTTCTTCGTCTTTCATTATTTATATCAGAATAATATTTTTCTTTATCCTCATACATCTTCTTATCGGCTTCATCCACAATCGAATAAAAATTAGTTTTATTATCAACCTTAAATACATAGCCTGTTGCTACCGGGGTATTATCCTTTTTCATAAGTTCCAGTACTTTTTTTACTTTTAACTCAAATTCTGTAATTGTAAGATTAATATCGACTGCAATGAACTCATCTCCACCCATTCTATATACATAATTATATCCAAAAATTTTTGTCAGGTTTTCTGCCACCTTAGTTATGAATTTATCCCCCGCTTCATGACCCATAGTATCATTAATACGCTTGAGTCCGTTCAAATCACAGGAAAGCACTCCGACAGAAGAAATATTCGGATATTCATTTTTAATAAAGGTGTCGAATTCACGCCTATTTTTCACTCCCGTCAACTGATCCTCATAACTTAGTCTTCTAAGTATCTTTACATTATCTCTCTGCCTGATTATTATTGACATTATATAGCCTACCATCTCAAAGATACGCACAACATCTTCCATGTGCTTTCTTAAAGGATTATCAATTCCCAAAAATCCTATGCAAAGATTATCCACATATATCGGCCAAGCTATTAATGAATGAATATCCTGTGGTTTTAACAGTTCATACATAGAAGAACTCACTTTTTTATATTCTTCAAGATTTGTAATAAATATTCCCTTATTATCCTCAAATTCATCATACCATAAATCTAACAGCCCGACATGCATAAGATTTTGAAGCTTATCCTTCTGCGGTATTGCATTTTCCGAACACCACTCATAAGTATTGTCAGAAGTTCCCTTCATATTTTTTTCAAAAATATAAGTTCTGTCCGCTTCCATTTTTCTACCGATGTAGTCCAATATTCTCATTATATTAGCTTCTATATCGCCTGCTGAAGCCGAATACTTGAGCATCTGCCTCACAAATTCTTCTCTATCCATTTTCTCCTCACTTAACCCTATTGGATTGCTATATATAGCAAATTTCATTTTACAGAAGATATTATAAACCAGTATACCATTTTTAATAAAAAAATACGATAGTTTTATAACTTTAATTGATGATTATACCATAATAGTAATATAGTTGAAAGCTGTTTAACTATAAAATCTTTTATAACCTCTTATTATATATACTATATTATAATTTAACAAATTATTATACTCAAATTTAAATAATTTTTATTCATAGAAGGAGTTCTAATTGAAAAATAAAGTCTCAATCCGTAAACTCGACAAATTGGGTAGAATAACTCTCCCTTCAAATCTTAGAAAAGTTTTAAATATGAATGACTTAGAGGAACTTGAAATAATTGCGGATACAAATAAAATTATTATCAGAAAGCAAAATCATCCTGATATTTTTGGAAATAGTTCCGATAATGACAGTTATTTTGAATATCGTGGAAATAAAGTTTCTAAAGAATCTATAATAGAACTTTCTAAAATTGCCGGACTTATTTAATAAAATCACCCCTATCACAATAAATTAGTTGTTTATCGACCAAAAAATACCCTTTTAAACTAAAAAAGTTGATATTATACTAAAAAAATTGTAGAATGATAAATATAAACACTAATTTCAGAAACGGGATTTATAATGAGTTCACAAAATAATAAAAATACAGATAATTTTTTGGTACAGGGAAGTATACTTGCCGCCACCTCTATACTCGTCCGTATTATAGGACTTGTTTATAGAATACCTATGGCAAGAATACTTGGAAATGAGGGAATAGGCTATTACGGCTATGCTTTTGAAATATATAACTTCTGTTTCATTATTTCCTCTTATGGAATGCCTATGGCAGTATCAAAACTGGTATCAGAAAGAACTGCCAAGAGAGAGTATTCAAATTCACTTCGCATACTTAACGGAGCATTAATTATTTCAGTAATATCGGGGGGATTGCTTTCAGCCGGAGTTTACTTAGGTGCTGCTTTTATATCTACACATATATTTGCAAATGCTGCAATTCAGATACCTTTAAGGGCACTTGCACCGACAGTTCTTGTAAGTGCAATACTCGGTGTAGTAAGGGGATTTTTTCAGGGAAAAGGAACTATGATTCCCACTGCACTTTCACAATTCTTTGAACAGGTTGTAAACGGCATTGTAAGTGTATGGGCAGCTTTTGAATTTGCAAAAGAACACAGTGCTTCTGCAAATATAGCTGCATACGGTGCATCCGGAGGTGTTACAGGAACATTTATCGGTGCACTTTCCGGGCTTTTAATTGTATGTCTGCTTCTTTTTTCCAACAGACCGTTATTAAAAAGACAAAAACGCAGAGACAAAACCGAACCGGAACCAATGCTTACTCTCATAAAAATTATACTTGCAACAGTAGTTCCTGTAATGCTAAGCCAAATTTTGGTTCGTAGTAACGGAATTATTTCAATGACTCTGTTCAACAACATACTCCACCTTAAAGGAATGTCAAAAGAGGCATACACCTCACTTTATGGAATATATGAAGGTAAATTTCTTCTGCTTTGCAACATTGTAATGGGAATCACAAGTGCTATTACTACAGCCTCCATTCCTTCTCTTGTTAGGGGAAATGTTCTAAGAGACAAAAAAGAAGTAAGAGGCAAAATAAGAATGGCATTAAAATTTAATCTGATTATTGCCATTCCTTCAACAGTTGGATTGGGAATACTGGGAGGGCCTATTATAAGACTGCTTTTTGGCGATACCGATCCGGTTATAGGAAAAATTATGCTTGTCGGCTCAGCCACAATTACCCTTTACACAATTTCCATCTTATTCAGCACTATAATACAAAGCATTTACAGCATGATGATACCTGTAATAATCAATTTGATTGCTATGCTGATAGATATTATATTTACCTATTTACTATTAATGTATACTGATATGGCAATATTTTCGCTTGTGCTCGGAGGTATGCTGATGCCTGTCATAGTTATATCATTAAGCTGGCTGATAATTCGGTTTCAGTTGCGTATCAGGATTGAAATATTTAAAACCTTTATTATTCCGACTATGGCTTCCGTGATAATGGGAGGTATGGTATATTTTTCCTATAACCTGTTTCTTAATCTTACCGGTCGCTATTATTGGGGGCTTGCCGTATCTCTTCCTATAGGAGTATTTACTTTCTTTATATTTGAACTTTTATTAAAGGGAGTAAACAAAAAAGAACTTGTAAATTTCCCAAGAGGACGCACCCTGATAAGGCTGGCTCAAAAAATGCACCTTATGAATTAAAAATTATTTTACAGTTTGCAGGAAACTTATCACATCTTTTAAGTTTCCTGCCTTTTTTATTATAAGTTTAGCAGTTTCTTCATCAGGTTCAGAAAGATCCGGAACCATAATTACATCTACACCCGCACTGTTAGCCGAACGAACTCCATTTGGCGAATCCTCAAGTGCTATACAATTTGCCGGTTTTTCGTTTATTTTTTCACAGGCAAACAGATATATATCAGGATCGGGCTTACCATTTTTTACCATATCCGCACAAATAACCTTATCAAATTTATCTTCAAGTTTTATTTCTTTCAGGTATTCGTCTGCCCTCTTTTTATGGGTAGCCGTAACTAAAGCTCTCTTAGCTCCTGTTTCTTTTAAATAATCTAAAATTTCATCCACATAAGGCTTTTTCTCTATACCGAATTTTTTTAACTCCTCTTCCATTATCTCCTTACGCCTGTTTCTTACCTTATCATAATCAAAATCTGTACCAAAGAACTTCTGCATAAGAGGCTCGGCATATTTTTTGCTGCAACTCCTTAAATATAACTGTTCATTAGCCGTCATCTTAAATCCCATTTCATTGGCCGCCTGTATCCATGCTTTCTGATAATGCTTTTCCGTATCTATAATCAATCCGTCCATATCAAATAAAACCGCTTTATACATAGTTTCTCCTTTAAAAATTAAAGAGGCCGCCACTTTGTGACAGCCCATAAAATCTATTAAACTCTCTTTAAATAATCACCTGTTCTTGTATCAATCTGAATCTTATCTCCCTGATTTACAAAAAGAGGCACATAAACAGTAGCTCCTGTTTCAACAACAGCAGGCTTTGTAGCTCCTGTAGCCGTATCACCCTTGAAACCCGGCTCCGTATCGGTAATATCAAGTTCTACAAACATAGGCGGTTCAATCGAAAATACCATACCGTTATGTGAAAGCATAGATACTGTCTCATTTTCTTTAACAAATTTGAGTGCATCTCCAACCTGCTCGGAAGTAAGTGCAAACTGCTCATAAGTTTCATTGTCCATGAAGTTATACATATCCCCGTCAGCATACATATACTGCATGTTCTTTCTGTCTATTCTTGCCTGAGGGAATTTCTCAGTAGGACGGAATGTAGTCTCTTTAACACCACCGTTCTTTATATCTCTAAGCTTGGTACGCACAAAAGCTGCACCTTTTCCCGGTTTAACATGCTGAAATTCAATTATTTGGAAAACACTGTTGTCAATCTCGACTGTAAGGCCATTCCTAAAATCGCCTGCTGAAATCATTAAAAATTCCTCCTTAAAAACTTATCATAAAATTAAAGTTCCTATAACTGTAGGACACCGTCTTTTTATTTTACTACAATTTTTCCTTTATTTCAAGATGATTTAATTGATATAGGCAATTTTTGTATGTTTTCACAAATTTTATTAAATATTATTTCAAAACAAATCTTACAATTTTTTAACACATCTTTCATAATTAAGGTTTTTGCACTATAATAGTTACAAGTAGTATAAATTTATCATTATACACTTTCAAAATAAAGGAGAGAATTTGTAATGAAAATTATCAGTATGAAATGCCCACAATGTCAAGGCAGTTTGGATATAAAAGAAGAGCAGAGAGGAAAATTTACCACCTGCCCTTTTTGCGGTACAAAATTTCTACTGGAAGAAGAACAACCTAATATCAATCAGACCATTAATATTAAAGAAGTTCACATAGGTGATACAAGAAGAACTGCTGAAATTCCAAAATCTATAAAACGCAGTTACTCATACTCAGGTTTGGTTGCTTTCATTATTATAGCTGTTTTAGCTATATTTCTTCCAACTGTTTTCATACATTTTAAAGTAACGAATACATCAATAAAAACACCTGAAGCTTCTATGACAGTATCATACAGGACTACTCCCGAAAGCGAAGCGGTCAAGGAATTTGTAGAAAACATTTTCGGTAAATCCATAGCTGAGATTACAGAAAACGAATATGCTTCTATTAAATACCTTAAAATATACAGACAGCCTACCGACAGTATTTCAAACAAATCTTCCGATACTCCCTGGATGTTTATATATGCAAAAGAAGTGGAAGAATACGGTAGGGCTGTTAACCCTGAAACCATTAAAGTTAAAGGCACAGAGAGCATTACAGAAGAAGATATTCAAGTATTTACCGGCTTAGAATCATTAGATTTAAGCAATGATTCAGACATAAGCCCGGCTGTTAAATATGATAATGTAGATTTTAGAAATCTTAAAAATCTGCATTATTTTACAGGTAGTTCAGGTGAATCCCTTATAAACCTTCCTTTATTTGATGACATCCAAAATATATACGGTCTTGGAAGTAATTATTTAGGTGGCGAAGAATATTTAACTGAACTAAAAAAGTTTTCAAAATTAAAAACTTTAAATGTCAGATCTATTAGTAAAGATTTTGCTACAGATTTGACCTTCCTCTCATCCTTTCCTGAACTCGAAGAACTCTCCTTTCAGTTCTCCTCAGGAAGCACCTGGGACTTAGCAGGACTTTCTTCTCTTACAAAACTTAAAAGCCTTAGAATGGATGGATTTGATACAAAATTTGAACATTTAAATGTACTGTCAGGAATGCCTCAACTTGAAAGGATCAGTTTTTATGAAGTAAAGGATTTGAAAACTCTTGACTTTGCTAAAAATATGCCAAACTTAAAGAGTCTGGATATAGAATATTGCCCTGTTATAAACCTAAACGGTTTAAAAGATTCTATTTCACTTACATCATTGTTTCTTGCACATTGTCATGATTTAAAAGATGTAAGTGCTTTAGCCACCCTGACCAGCTTAAAGAATCTGGATATCGCTGATATTTGGAATTTTGATGTTGAATTCCCTAAACTTCATAAATTGACTGCTCTTAGTGAAGTAGATATAGAATCCGGTCGTTTGGATATAATTTCAGACATGTCTTCTATTAAAAAGCTATTTATACATGAAACAAGTAGAGAGTACTCATTTAAGCCGCTTTTAGGTATGAACTCTCTTGTTGAACTTGAACTTCGTGACTATAGCTGGTCAGCAAAACCGGATATGGTACAATGTTTAGCAAAACTTCCAAAGCTTAAAACACTTATTTGTGGATATGGCTCTCTTGCACATGAAGGGGACTATACAGGTGTATTCTCACTTCCTCAAGTTACAAAATTAAAAATCAAACCAACTGATACAGGTTCAGGTTACATAAGCCTTTCTATCAGTAAATTAAAGGATAATAAAGTTCTTAAAGAACTTGATACCGGCGGAGTTGAATTTCTTAACCTTGATAAGGGGTATAACACAGAAAAATTCGGTGAATATGCTGATGACTTTTTAAGTCATTTTCCTAAGCTAAAGAAACTTGATGTATCAAATTCACATATTGAAAATTTGAAATTTGTGAGTAAAATGCCTGAACTTGAAAGTTTAGATATATCCGATAACTACATTACCGATATATCAAAATTATTGAAATTAAAGAAACTCAAAACTTTAACTTGTGATAAAAATCAGATAGCTAATTTAGATTTACTTCCTGATAGTGTAAAAATTACTGAATAAGTCATGACCACCCGTCCAACGGGTGGCTTGCTCCGGGCTATAAGCCCGTGTT
>CAUTOC010000070.1:0-9160 GCA_963539695.1 uncultured Catonella sp.
TTTGGGGCTCATTCAGTCCATTTTGGGGCTCATTCAGTCCATTTTGGGGCTCATTAACAAAGTCAAAATCGAGAGAATATGAATCATCCAAAGGTACGGTAATCTGAAATATATCTCCTTCCTTAAATTCCGGATACTGCCCTGAATAATATTCACTATACTTAAACAGCTTTCTTGTTCCGGAGCCAAGTGTATCCGCATAACCAATATTTCTAAAAAACGAAGCAATAATCGGATTCTTGGGATTAGGTTCCATATTATCCGGTGTAATAAAACCGTTTTTTACTGCACGACTGGCATTCTCTACATACATTCGATTTTCTTCAATTACAAACTTAGCTATATATGAGCTGGTAAATTCACGATGCATCAGCGTATTACTAATCATCTCTCTGGCAATTATGTTTCTAAGACTGATACGGCTAACACCTTCCAGAAAAAATTTATCAAGCAAGTGCTTTCTGGCAAACTCCATTAATATATCATAACTCTCAATCAAATTAGTTCTAACCGTCTCTCTGTCATCGTATCTATCTACATTAACTTTACGAAGCAGGGCATCTGTCATATACGCCGGACAAACATTCATAATAACTTCATCTTTACCTAAAAGCATAATAGCAGCAAGATTATATCCCTTCTGCCCTGTCGCCAAATCAACACCATAAAGCCCTGCACTTACAAGCAACTCCCGATCTGACATTTCTTCCCATGGATGTTTTCCTCCCGCATTATTTACTGCCATCCTACGAACTTTAGGAAATAAATCTAAACGGAAATCATCTATTGTTGCATAAGGATAAATTTTACGCTCAGTAAATATCTCCTGCTTGCGTATATACATCTGAGCAATCTGTGAAGTAGAAGTTACCTTTACATCTGCATCATCTACACGATCATAAATGACTTTTTTATAGCTATGTACCTCGGCACTTGGCGGAATATGAACATGAATAATGGTTTTTCCTTCTGCATTTTTTATAATTTCAGGTGAAAGGTAAATTGTAGGTGAAAAAAGCAATGGATTACTAACCACACTTATAAAATTTTTGACCATATCTGATGCAGACTTTTCCGGTATTCCCTTAACTTTACCATTATCTAAAACACCCAAAAATAAATCTCCGCCAAATCTGTTTAAAAATGAGCAAACAGACTCATAGGTATCATTTTCAATACCATTTCCACAACGCTTAAATTCAACAGCTACAGTTTCTCCAATTTCAAGAATTGACTCCAATGTATTTATGTCCATAACATTATCCTTTTTCACTATCTAAACTTTTCATATTCCTTGTTTTTACAGCATTATTCTACTATCTTCATAAATTAAAGTCAAATTTTTCAAAACCTTTTACTTCTTTACTTAAAGCCTATAAGTTGCATAAATACTGTTCTGTCCTTCTTCCTTTTTAAAACCGGCAGAAGTATAGATTTCTATATTCTCTAAAGCATCCACATCAACCAATACCATCATCTGATGTGGTCGGTTTAATTCTATTGCTTTTACAAGAAGTGCAAGTTCATAGCCCTGATATCTGTACTCAGGATTCACAAAGATGTCATATGGCTCATTTTTTCAAAACTATATGTAACATCCAGATAGCCTTGTACCTTCCCGTCTTTTATTACAAACAGCACTCTGAAACGGTCTTTTACCAGTTCCGAAATAAAGTTTGAATACTCTTCAAAGGATTTGATTTCTAAAATTTCCATTCATACCTCGTAAAAAATTGTATTAAACTAACAGCCCATAGATGGAATATACCATCTATGAGCTGTTTACACTTAGCCTTAAAATCTGATTTGTATAATACTTTCGCTACATCATATTTTAAAATATTATTTATTTTTCTTAGGAGCTTTATATCCTATAATATATTTTGCAAGATACTTTGTGCTGAAAGTAAGAGTTTTATTTTTAGCACTATAATAAGCTTTAATGCGTACGGTGTTACCTTTCTTATTTAAATATGCAGCATAAAGCCCACTTGCTTTCTCACTTACAGGTTTATTGTAAGGAATGCTTATTTTTACTTTACCTTCTCCAAGATTGGTTATTTTTGTCTCTCCTGCTTTTAAGGAAATATTATATACAGGTCTTTTTCCTGCAATCTTTTTTTCTGCTGCACTAAGCTTGGTAACAGAAGTTATGGAAAGAGCTACATCGCCTTTACTCTTCTTACTGATAAGTGCAAGTGCCTTATTCTCAAACTGTACCTTTACTTTGGTAGCAGTAACTTCAAATGTTTTTATTGCAGAATCTATAAGGTTTCCTAAAACACCCTCTGTAAGTTTTATATCAACCGACTTAGTTCCTTTCGGAGCTGCAACTTTAAGCTTTACTATAGCTTTATCAGTATCCTTAGCTGCTTCTATGGCATTTTGTATCTCATCAAGAGACACATTTACTCTCGCTTTCTTCTTTGATACCGCCTCAGCTGTTACCTTTGCTACAGGTTTAGTCTCTTCCTTAGCAGTATCTGTCTTATCCATATTTTTAGATGATTCAGGCTTTTTATTTTCCTGCTTATTATCTTCCTGTTTATCTTCTTTAGTCATCTCAGGAACTACAGGTGAACCTATGCCTCCACTATTATTAGAAGAACTGTTATTTTCTTTTTCATTTAGTACAATTTCCTTAAATACCTTTTCAGAAGCTTTATGAGTAACAGTTTCCTTAATATAGATACCCACTGTTATTTTTTCATCAGCAATATGTTCTTTAACACGATTATCCTGCCAGTTTCCATCACCAAATTTATATCTTGCATATTCAACCGCTGCAATAGTAACTGTCTTATCACCCTTTGCTCCTCCAACTTCTACATTAAGAGTAGGAAGTTCATTTCTTTTGAGTTTATTAAATGTTACTGTTCTGCTTCCCTGAATACCTGCACCATCTTCTGCGTCCGCTTTTATACGGGCATAGAAATTAACAGTTGTTTCAGGAGTTATTGCTCCAAATGTAACAGCACCGCCAACTGCTGCAGGTGTTATCCAGTTAACTAAGTCATTTGAATATTCGTATGTCTTTCCTACCGGAGCTGCTTCAACTGTTTTTACCCTGTATTCAAATTTATTTACATTAGACGGATCTACATAATATGTTCCTTCTTCTAATTTAGGGGCAGGAGCATTATATGTATTCTTACTTACATTAACTGTCTGCTCTGCATCTGACGAAGCATTACGAGTATTTGTTGCCTTAAAGCGTGCTTTTATAACAACAGAAGCATTAGATGCAATCTCATCCTTTATTCCACTATCTGAATAAGCAGGATCAGCATCAAATTTATATTCTACTCCGGCTACCGTAACAATAGTAATTTTCTTCTTACCCGAAGTCGCACTGTCAGTAACCTTAAACTGAAGAACAGGCTTATTAGGATTATCTATCTTAGTAAATGTAACAGTCTTATCGGCATATTCACTTGCATTCATATTTTCTGTAGCTTTTCTTCTCATATAAAAAGTATGGATACTGCCTGGCATTATACCTTTAAATACATTACTATCCTGCCATTTTCCCTCATCTGTACCATCCATTTGGTACTCAGGATAGAAACCTGTTGCATCCTCACTAACAACATACTTAAATTTATTATCAGGATCATCTTCATCCACATAACGAGTTCCATTAATATTAGGTTTGTTAAATTTACCCTTCTTAATTTCCTGTCCTGTAAGTGTAACAGTATCTTTAACAATCTTATAATTCTTTGCCTTATCTGTACCTTTAAGGGTTAATTTCACTATTACAGTCTTACCTGTACCTGCATTCTTATCAGAAAATGTACCCGTTATATCATAATCCGTATCTCTAATTAAATTATCGGTAGTCTTTATACCTGCTAAAGTAACTGCTGTAACTGTTGCATCTACATTTCCATTATATATTTTTGGTGCTATGGCAGCCTCTGAAATAGCAAGCGGAGCTTTATTAATCTTCCACTTTTTCTCAATCTTTTCGCCATAGTTACCGGCACCTTCTATTTTTAAGGTATACTCTCCGGCATTTGTAGCTTTATTACCTGTAACAGTATAGTCTGTACCTGCATTAAGGGTAATACCGCCTAATGTAACTGCTTTAACTTCTACCGTCTGCTCAGTACCTCTATAATCTCTGTCATATAAGTCCACTGCAACAGTCGCATTCGTAATGTCCTTTGGTGTAACCCTGAAAGTAGTCTTAACCTCTCCTCTATACATTATATTCGGAGCTGAAATCGGTCTGATTTCAATATTCTTTTCTCCTACATTAACCTTATCTCCGGTTATTACTGCTGTATACTCATCCTTTGTAAAAATCTTATTACCACCGATATGTCTGTTTACCTCTACTGTAATTTCAGGCTCGGCATCTCTTCCTGTATATTCTACATCTTTAATCTTAACATCATCTTTGTTAATATCAATTAACAATCTTGAATTATTAGGTCTATTAAGTTCAGGTATATAAGGATTTCCGTGTAATATACCCAATCCGTTTTCAAGCTTTTCAGAAGTAGGAGAAGTTAAAGTAACAGTAGTTCCTCTATAAATTACACCTTTTGTTAACTCCGGAGTATATCCACCATCCTCAGTTTTTAAATATAATACAACATCACCATTTAACGCAAGAGTTTGTGATGCACCTAAATTTAACTTATCTACAGCCAAAACACTTTTCTCTGTAAGTTCAAGTTTACGGTCAACAGCGATTTCTTTATCACTATATACTTTGCTGTTAGTAATTTTAATATTATCTGCCCCTAATTTAACATTTTTAAGGTAAAGCTTTCCTTCTCCACTTATTGCAAGGTCTTCATTAGCACTTTTACTTCCTATTGTATATGTATCTTCACTTCCTGTATAAGAAATAGAATTTGTTCCAACTAACTTTAAGTTAACCTTTCCACCGCTAAAGCTGAAAAGTCCTTTATTAGCTGCACTGATATCATTATTTGAAGTTAAATAACAATCTTTCAAAGTTACATCAGCATTTCCCATAATCTCAATATTGGCATCTGCTACCGGATTTCCATTTGTTGTAAGGACATAAGCACCTGTATGAGATTTCATTGCCTCACCTTCTACAGTATATCCTGTAGCCGTAATCTTAATTTTCTTATTTACCTCAAGGGTCAAATTTTTAGCATCCACATCTGCAACTACTGTTTTTTTAGTTACCTGATATACCGGCTTTATTCCCTTATCAACAGTTACACTACCATACGCCGGAACACTTGTTCCTTGCACTGTAAGAACTGCAGCCATAGCAATAGGAATTATCTTCTTTTGTAATTTCATTCTTCGTTCTGTTTTCTTAATCTCCATTTTGTCTACTCCCTATCAAAAAAATTTGTTTTCGTGAACAATACAACTATTTTCCTTTTCTGAAATATTATAACATTAAAATAGAAAAAATTGCAATTACAAAATTTATTTTTTTATCCACTTGTCAACAATATATCTTATTTCCGTTTTAGAATGTGACAGCTCCCTTCTCCCTACTCCAATGAATCAAAATCAAAAGCCGCCGCCTTTGTATAATTTGTAACCTTCGCCTCAAAGAAGTCTGTCTTTGTGGCGTTCAAGTTGGAAAAGCTTTCTATCCAAGCCATCGGATTCTCGGTAATTTCAGGAAACCATACAGAAAGACCTATAGCCCTTAATCTGAGATTTGAAAGGTACTTGATATATCTCTCTATCAACTCATTATTTATACCTAAAATCTCATTATTTGTCACATACTGTCCCCACTCTATTTCATTTAAAGTGCCGACCTTTACCATTTCCCTAAGTTCTTCTTTAAGTTCATTAGTAAAAATCTCAGGATTCTCCTTCATAAGCTCCCTTAAAATATTTTGGAAAAGCACCAAATGGGTAATCTCATCCCTGTTTATATATTTAAAAATGGTACTTGTAGCTGTCATTTTACCCTGTCTTGCCAAAGTATAGAAAAAGCTGAAACCGCTGTAAAAATATATTCCTTCCAATATATAATTTGCCATTACCGAACGCACAAAGTTCTCAGTGCTCGGATTGTCTGCAAATCTTTGGTACATATCGGCAATAAACTTATTTCTCCTAAGTAAAATAGGGTCTTCACGCCACTCATCATAAATCTTATCCCTTGTTACAGGATTTGTAACCGTATCGAGTATGTAAGAATAACTCTGGGCATGGATTTCCTCCTGAAATGCCTGCACATTAAGAAGAGATGCCACCTCTGCCGCAGTTATGTATCTTGCAAGGTTAGGCAGGTTCTCACATTGGATTGAGTCAAGAAAGTTAAGGAAAGAAATTATCTTATCAAAGGCCTTTCTCTCTCCTGCCGTTAAATAAGAAAACTGCTTAATATCTTCTCCTAGGGATATTTCTTCCGGTATCCAAAAGTTATTTAACATAGTGCGGTACATTACATTTGCCCAATCATATTTTATACGGTTCCACTCACGAAGGTTGGTTGTATTACCATTTAATATACCCTCCGTTCCACGCTTCCCAAGTTCATTAAAAATCTTTTTCTTTTCCATTTATAACTATCTCCTTAGCTTGAACAACTTGTACATTCATCCATTTCAAGCGACCTGTTTCTTACATAGTAAATTGTTTTGATACCTGCTTTATAAGCCTCCACATACATATCCAGTATATCCTTTGCTTTAACATCAGGTGTAATATAGAGGTTAAAAGACTGTGCCTGATCTATATGTCTTTGCCTTGCTGCACAGGCTCTTATCGACCAAAGCTGGTTAATATAATGTGCTTCTTTATAATACCAAAATGTCTCGTCATTTAACTCAGGAGCCGTCTTAGGCGTAAAGCTTCCCTTCTTTTCTTCCACAAAAAACTTCTTAAATATCGGATCAATTCCTGCTGTAGTTCCTGCTATGTTTGATGTGCTTCCTGTAGGAGCAACCGCCATCAGATAACCGTTTCTAAGCCCGTACTTCATTACATCTTTCTTTAATTCCCGCCATCTTTTGCTTACATAGCCTCTTTCGTCAAAATACTCTCCTGTCTGCCATTTCGAGCCTTCAAACTCAGCATAAGCCCCTTTTTCTTTGGCAAGTTCCATAGAAGCCTTGATGGCATTATAAGCTATTTCTTCAAAAAGTCTGTCTGCCTCTTCAATATGCTTTTCACTTTCCCAAGCTATAGCATTTTTAGCAATATAATGATGATATCCGCTCACACCAAGCCCTATTGCACGGTATTTAAGTGAAGTAACCTCTGCATCTGCTACAGGAAACATATTTAGGGTAATTACATTATCAAGCATCCTTATCTGTAACGGTATGTTTTCTTTAAGTTCTTCAAATGTAACATTTCCGAGATTTACCGAGTTAAGGTTACAGGTTACCATATCACCTGATTTTACAGTTGTAACTACCTGTGTTTCACCGTTTTTGGTAATAATTTCCTCAGAAATATACTTAGTTTCACTCATATTTTGAGCTATCTCGTGACAAAGGTTAGAACCGTAAATCATACCTGCATGGCTGTTTGGATTTGCCCTGTTTACTATATCTCTGAAGAAAATGAAAGGAGTACCGGTTTCTACTGCACTTTTCATTATTTTTTTCATTATATCAAGTGCCGGAACAGTTATTTTGGTAAGTCTGTTATCATTTTCACAAAGTTTATATCTTTCTGAAAATTCTTTATGCTTTTCATCTTTATCGTAGTAATCTTCCAAAGAAAAGCCCATAAGTTTTTCAACTTCATGTGGATCAAAAAGACTGAATTCCTGCCTGTTTATAAGTCTTTCCATAAAAATATCCGGTATGCTTATAGCAGGGAAAATATCATGTGCCTTTCTTCTGTCATCACCGTTGTTGGTTCTAAGGTCTATAAATTCATACAAATCCTTATGCCAAATATCAAGGGTAATGGAAGCTCCACCCTTTCTTCTTCCAAGCTGGTCTACCGCAACTGCAGTATCATTATAAAGCCTTACCCAAGGAATAACACCTCCCGAAGCATTGTTATATCCTCTTATATCACTTCCAAGACTTCTGACCTTGCCAAGATAAATTCCAAGTGCACCTCCATACTTAGAAACTCTGGAGAATTTGGAGTTTACATCATAAATCGACCATAAATTATCAGAAACTGTACTTATAAAACAGCTTGAGAGCTGATTAAATGTCGTTCCCGCATTTGCAAGAGTCGGGGTAGCCACTGTCATTTTAAGTTTACTGAGTAAATCATAAAAAGCCTTTGCATAATGCACCCTATCTTCTTCTACACTTGCAAGGTGCATAGCTATTGCCATAAATCTTTCCTGTGGAAGCTCCATTACTTCTCCATCTCTGCCATGTACAAGATAGAGATCTGCAAGAAGCTTCACTCCTTCATAATTAAAAAGAAAGTCTCTTTCCGGTTTTATATAATCAGCCAGTTCTCTTCTTTCGGTTTCTGTATACTTTATAATAAAATCCTCTGTATAGACTCCTCTCTCGACTAACATTTCTATAAGCTTTGTAAAATCACCATAACCAAAAGTCTTATAATTTCGGCTTATTTTAGCTTCTTTGTAAAGATCAAACAAAAACAGCCTTGCAGCCACATGTTGCCATTTGCTGTTCATCCTGCTTAAACCGCTGCCGTTTTCACTTTGGTCATTTACAATAACCTTTTCGATAGCAGAACGAATGAGCACCTGCTGAATTTCTTTGGTGCTCATTCCATTTTTAAACTGAATCTTTGAGTCCATTTCAAGCTCCATTGGATCGCAGCCGTCTAAGCCTTCACAGGCAAGGGCTACCATCTTCTTAGTCTTTTCTACACAAAGATTCTCATATCTTCCGTTACGCTTTTTAATCAAAATATCCATATATATTGTGTTTCCTTTTCTATAAAAATACTACATTTTGATATTATAGACTATGGAAGCGGTTTTGTAAACCTGATATAGTAAACTCTTAAAACTTTTTATATTTCGCTACAATTTTAATATTTTATAGCGAAAAAATTAAAACAGCAAACCTTCATAGATTTACTGTTTTATAATATCATAAATTATTCCTAAGTATTGTGCTGATATAGTCACCTTTTTGCCTTGCTATGCAGGCAGTTGCAAGAGTCATTGTAACTGCATATCGTTCATATTTATAGGATGGATATGTAAGTACAGGCACTCCATAATATGCATTCTTTTTATTTTTCA
>CAUTOC010000071.1:0-9131 GCA_963539695.1 uncultured Catonella sp.
AACACGGGCTTATAGCCCGGAGCAAGCCACCCGTTGGACGGGTGGTCATGACTTAAAAAATTTGAGAATAGGTTGCAAATTTAATTTAAACTTGCTATAATTGCGAATGGGTTGCAAATGGTAAAGGATTTTAATAAAGACTTTAATGAAAGGAAGAATGATGAAAAATAAAGGAAGATTATTACTTGCACTTTGTGGAATGCTTTTAATAAACTCTACAACAGTAAGTGCGGCGGCTGTGACTGATAGTATTGTAGAAACTGATTATGTAATGGCTGATATATATGGGGATGATACGACAGCTGAGAATATTGTATTATCAGACAAAGTTAAAGCTGTTTTAGCTAAAAAGGATAAGAAGGAAGATAAGGCGGATAAAAAAATCAAAATAAAAAAGAAGAATAAAAAAAAGAAAAACAAGAAAAACAAGAAAAACAAGAAAAATAAGGCTAAAAGCGGTAAAAAGAAAAATAGTTTAAAGAAAAGCAAATATAAGAAGAATAAGAAAGATAAAATGAAAAACAAAAATAATATTGATATAAAGGAAGAAGAGGTTAAAAAGCTTCCTGAAACAGATAAATATAAACCTGAACTTAAAGAAAATGAAAAAAATAAACAAGATAAAAGAGAAAACGAGGTTACACCTCCGGGCTGGGGAAATCATGAAACTTTATCAACTGATTATACAGTTTTTTATGATTATACAGATAAAAAGGGGGATCTCAGATTTCAAGCCGGAAACACTATAGCCTTACCTGAAAAAGGATATATAGGACTTAAAGCAAACGGAGAGAATACCGGTAAAGAGATAGAAGTAGCTTGGAGCGGAAGTTCCCTTCAAAATATAAAAGATGGTGTTAAGGGAAGTTATACATTGACTGCCATTCCAAAGGAAAACATAATAATCGGCGGTAAGGACTATGGAATGGTCAAATTTATTGTAAATATAATAGTGGAGTAGTGAGGGTATAGTAAAATGATTAAAAAGGATAAAAAAAGATTATTGTCTTTAATTATGGCTGCCACTCTTTGCATTTCAGGTATAAGCTACAGTGAGAATGTAAAGGCGGCGGATACAGCTTTTTCTGAAAATAATATAAAAGAAGTTTCGGAAAACAAAGCGGAAACAAAGAATGAAGCTTCTGATTTAAAAAAAGAAGAAGATAAGAAAGTAAGAGTAATCATACAGCTTGAAAAAGACTCAATAATAGATGAAGCTAATGAAAGAAATGTAGATTATTCAGCTCTTAGTGAAGGATTCATAGAAGAAAAGAAAAAAGAACTTAAATCTGAACAGGATGAGGTAGTATCGGAAATAGAAAAGAGTAAAATTGATGCAGATACCTCAGATATAAGAAACTATGATACTATCTTAAACGGTATAGCCCTAAGTGTAAAGGCAAAAGATATTGAGAAACTGGATGATATAAAGGGTGTAAAATCCGTTTATGTTTCAGAAGAGTTTGAAAGACCTTTACTTAGTTCATCAAGCGAGATGACAGGAGCAGGCTATGCAAATAGTACAGGCTACAAGGGAGAAGGTACAGTAGTGGCGGTTATAGACTCAGGAATAGACTATAATCATAAAGCTTTCAGGCTTGATAATGAAACTCGTGCCAAGCTTTCTGAGGCTGATGTAAACAGGATAATAGCTGAAAAAGGCTTAGATGGAAGATATTATACTTCTAAAATACCTTATGGATATAATTATTATGATTTTAATACCAATCTTTATGACAGCTACGGTGTAATGCATGGCATGCATGTATCGGGAATAGTGGGAGCAAATGATAAGGATAAAAAACTTTACGGAGTAGCTCCTAATGCACAGATACTGGCACTTAAAGTATTCTCGGATGATTTACAGTATCCTACAACATTTACCGATATATGGCTTAAAGCACTTGATGATGCGGTGAGCCTTGGGGCAGATGTGGTAAATATGAGTCTCGGCTCTTCAGCGGGATTTTCAGTGGAAGGCGAGAAATATCCTGAAATAGAGATGTTTGAAAAGGCGAGGAAAGCCGGTATAGTAGTAGCTGTGGCGGCGGGAAATGACGGTACTATAACAGATGGCAATACCTATGGAGTAAAGCCTCTTGAAGGCAATTATGATACTGCCCTTATAGCCAATCCGGCACTTGATGAGGACTCATTTGCAGTAGCTTCTATGGATAATCTGAAAAAATATTCACGCTCAATAGGCTGGAAGGATGAGAACAATAAAGAGGTTACAGAACAGGCTGATGTTACTTTAGGAAGTAATACAGGCTCTGATAAAATTACAGGGAAATGGGTAGAAGTCGGTAAAGGCAAGGAAGATGACCCTGTTATTAGGCAAAATATTAAGGGAAACCTTGCTGTAATGGAACTTATTTCAGATGCAGCAGAGAAAAAGGCTTTTATTGCCGGAATAAAAAAAGTAATAGCCTTAGAGCCGGCAGCTATAGTATTTTATAATTCTTTGTCAGACTCGGAGAGAATAGGCGGAAGAATAAGTCTTGGTGAAGGTGCAGGCAATATTACGGTAGTCAGGATAAAACGCAGTACCTATGCAAAGCTTAAAATTGCAAGTCTGCGGACTATGAACTTTACCGCAGATATCCATTTGCAGGAAATTCCTTATACTAATCCGTCGGCAGGAAAAATTTCGTATTTTTCTTCTTGGGGTCCTACGCCTGACCTTAGAATAAAGCCTGAAATCACAGCACCGGGAGGCGGTATATATTCTACTGCAGAAGATGATAAGTACCAAAATATGTCCGGAACATCTATGGCTTCACCACAGGTAGCAGGTGCAAGTGCGGTAATCAGACAGTATATAAAGGAAAAACAGCTAAAAGTGGAAAACATGGCTGATTTTACAAAGCTTTTGCTTATGAATACGGCAAGACCTGTACTTTATAAAGAGAATACACCTTATTTTGTAAGGCAGCAGGGAAGTGGAGCTCTTGATCTTAAAAATGCTCTTAATACTACTGTTGTAGTAAAGGCTGAAGGTACAAATGATACTAAGGCAGATGGTAAGCTTGAAATAAAAGAAATCAGTGAAAAGAAATTTAAGGCAAAACTTACCTTAGAAAACTTCGGGAATGAGCCTAAGACTTATAGGTTACATACAAAAGCGGTATATGAGCCTATTTTGGAGGGACATAGGTCTGAAACCCCTGAAGCTGTTGACTTTAGGCAGAATTTTGAAGGTAAAGAAGTTACAGTGGCGGGGAATGCTACAGAGGTTCTTGAACTTGATTTTGATTATACGGCGGTAAATGAAATAAAGACAAACAACTTTATAGAAGGTTTTATAGAGCTTGAAGAAGTGAATAAAACAGGAACTTCTGTAAGTACTCTTTCAAACAAAGAAAGCTTAGAAACAGATGCAATTAAAACAACTAATGAAGAAGATGAGAATTTTACTTTAGATGAAGCAGAGAGTGTTGCTGCTGATAAAAATACTCTTACCATTCCGTTTTTAGGCTTTTACGGTGACTGGGAAAATGAAAGGGCAATAGATGCTTTTCAGGTAAAAGAGATTGGTGAAGAAAATAGAGATGTTCAATTTTATGTAAATAAGGAAGCAGGTTCTACTTCATCAATGTTTATGACAAGTGCAACCCTAAGGCTTCCTGTAGCAGATAATACACTTTATTTTTCACCTTCAAGTACATATCATAAAGATGTGGCGGTAAGGCTTGCACCGCTTAGAAATATGGAAGAAATTGAATATTCTGTTTTAGATGAAAATACAGGTAAAGTGCTTCGTACAATAGGTAAATCCCTTAAAGTAAGAAAACTTAACAGTTTAAGAAGGAACAGAAGTTTTAACATAATGCCTGATTCCTGGTGGGATGGAAGAATAGATGGAAAACTTGCATCAGAAGATGTGAATTATGTATATCAGATAAAGGCAAAACTTAACAGCAAAACTTCCGGTGGTGGAAATACAGAGCAGATTTATCGCTATAAATTAAAGGTGGATAATACTGTTCCTGAACTTAGTGATAAGATAGAGTTAAACCCTGTAGCAGGCAAAAACAGGATTAAAAGATTAAAATTTAAGGTAAAAGACACAGGCAGCGGAATTGAGCAGGTTTATCTTAATTCATTAAAGTTTGTGAAAGAAGAGAACAATAACAATGGACCTGCCTTACCTCCGGGAGGAGGGCTTACACCGCCGGGTAAAAAGAAGCCTTTGGCTTTAGAAGATGAATTATCTCTAACCAATAAAAAACAGCCTAAGATAAATGGGCTGACTGAGGAGGACTTAAAGCTTGGTAAGCCTAAATTCGGTAAATATCTTCTTTTAAACTTTGTGGATACAGATACAAAAGACGGCAAGCCTCTTCCTAAAGTAATAAATG
Source organism: uncultured Catonella sp. (assembly GCA_963539695.1). GTDB lineage: Bacteria > Bacillota > Clostridia > Lachnospirales > Lachnospiraceae > Catonella. The sequence goes on from CAUTOC010000071.1 coordinate 4,362, forward strand.
GAAAACTTACTATAACAGAGGATATGATTCCTGCTGATTCTACAGCAAGTGCACAGATATTTGTAAACAGAAACGGAAACCGTAACGAGGAGATTGAAATAGACAGCTGTTACCTTGCAGACTCTTCTCATATTTACATTACGGTTAAAGATTATCTGAGCAATCAAAGAAGTAGGGCAGTAAAAACAGGAGAGAATGAAAGCTATAACTCGGTAAGCTTTTTGAATTTTTATAATTCGATGAAGGACAGAGGTGTAAAGACCTATGCTGACGGAAATCTTATGTCGGATTATAAGTACGATACCCTAAAGAAAAAGGTTGACTTAAAGCTTGTTATGCCTGATGATTCTTACCACATAAGTATGCTTTATATAAAAGAAGGTCGTTCCATTAAATACCTGATAAGAGACAGCAGAGTTCAATCCGGTATGAGAAAGGAATTTAACTACTCTTATAATAAGGCTGAAAGGGCGATAAACTTTACCATAGACCCGTTAAATAGCACTAAAGAGATAGTAACAGGTTTTGAAAAGGGAGCTATGCCGGAAGATGTTAAAGAGAAGGATATAAAGGTAAATCTTTCTAAGGTAGGACTTGATAATTTTAAGGAAATAAAACTTGATAACAAAAATATAACTCGCGGGGAAGATAAAACAATATCAACCAAGAGTGGTTATGTAAAGCTTGACCTTAGATTTAAGGCAGGAGTACAGGCTAAAGTTAAAAAAGTTATTCTTCATAAAAAGAGCGGGGGTAATGTAGTTCTTCCTATAAGAGGGGGGCTTGATCTTGACAACGGTGCTGAAGGCTATAGCTTTGCAAAAGGATTTTCGGTTCAGATACATTATACTTTAACACAAGATACCGATATTGAAATAATATATGAAGGCAGTGAAGCGGATAGGCTTGGCAGACCGTTTGGAAATGACCTGTTTGAAGATGGATATAATGGTAAGAATAATACCAAGACCAAGTACCCTGTAGTTTTCCTTGAAAGCCCTGCACTTATGGCAGTGATTCCTTCAAATAATGACAGAACTGTAAAAATAGAAGGTTTTATAGGAAATGTTAAGGCTGATGACAAAGTAAAGCAGATAGAAGTAAAACTTATAAATAAAAAAGGTAAGACTTTAGGTAAAACTGTAGTATTAACCGGTGATGACATTACTGCAAAGCAGATGAAATATGCTTATGGCGGGGCTTCACCTTATACGGGGCTTGGTTATCGTTTCTTAGTTACACTTCCTGTACATGAGTTCTGTGTAAATATAAGAGTGGAGGCTGTAACTGAAAAAGGAGAAAAGGCAAGCATAGTAAGAAGAGCCTTCTATGATTTAGCCGATCCTGTAATAAGCTATGAAGTTGCAGAAAGGGAACTTGATTCAGACAGTGTTACTATAAAGATACATTCTTTTGATGATTCTTTAAGACTTAAACTTTATAACGGAGATTCTCTTATTGACATAGCGGATAAGACAAGCAGGAGTATGGCGGAAGGAGGAGTTACTCTTGATAAAGAGATAACCATTCCTCTTAAAATAGGACAGAATAAGATAAATATAAAAGCTGTGGATTTAGCGAATTTTAAGGCTGAAAAAGAAATAAATATTTACAGAACCAAGTAGGCTGTAGTTTAAGAAGTATTCTACCACTATACGGGAATTCTCTATAAATAATGTAAACTAAAGGAAATGGTATATCTAAATCAGATATGCCGTTTCCTTTGTCATTTGCAAAATGTTTATATTATAGTATAATTTGATGTGGGTGTCAAAAGTATTTGACACCCATTGATACAGGATTGCTACAGCTTCGCTTCTCGCAATCCTTGCAAAAATATTCGTAATCCGCTCATTTTTTTGCAAAAAATGGCTACTTACTCATATTTTTTGCGTGTCAAAAGATAATAAATTCTTTTGCAAGCAAGCTTGCACAGAATTTTTATACTTTTGACACTTGTATCATAATTTATTTAATCCAATTATTCGCTGAGTGTCTGTGATTTATGGCATAAATAATTGGGATTTAAACAAAAAACATTGAAAAAGTGAGAAGAAATTTGTTTAATGGGGGATAAACATGTATAAGGTTTTATTTGCAGAAGATGAACTTTTGGTACGCATAGGGCTTCAAAACGCTATTTCATGGGGGGATTATTCTATGGAACTTGCCGCACAGGCTGATGACGGCGGACAGGCATTTGAACTTTTTAAGAAGATAAAACCTGATGTGGTTATAACAGATATTAGAATGGATATTATGGACGGTTATACTCTTATAAGAAATATAAGAGAAATAGACAAAGAATGTGCTATTATTGTGATTTCCTGTATAGATGATTTTGAACTTATAAGAAAGCTTGTGCCCTTAAAGATAAACGGGTATGTACTAAAAGCGACTATAAATATGGAAGAGATAGATAAACTGCTTAGAGAAACTAAAGAATATCTTATCGGAATAGGAAGAAACAGTGAAGATAAACCTGAAAAGGAGAACTTTTTAGAGAAAGGATTGAAAAAATATCTGTTAGGAGAGGGAAGTGAGCCTATTTGGAATGAAAATGAAAAAATGAAATTTCTTTGTAAATTTTCATTAAAAGAAGAAGATAGGAATAAAATAAATGACTCGGCAGTAAAATTTATACACGAACTTCTTGTTCATCAATTTAAAGAAGGAGTTACCATACTGTTTGAAAAGCCTGTCAATTTTTATATATTTCTTCCCAATGACAATGAAAATCTTGAAAAGAGGACAGGTAGAGTAAATGAACTGATAGAGAGTTTTCTTGGAATAAGACTCGGTTATACGCATAGTATTAGACAAAATAAGGAAAAGCTTGCAGACTGGTTTGTAAGGCATGAAAAAGCGGGAGAAGATGTTAACAATTCTTCAAATTGGGATTATTCCATAAAAACAGCAATAGCTTATATAAATGAAAATCATGGAGAGCAGCTAAGTCTGTCAAAAGTAGCCGGAGTAGCGGGAGTATCACCTGCATATTTTTCGGCACTTTTTAAGAGGGAAATAGGTAAGAATTATGTAGAATATCTTAATGAAGTAAGGCTGAAGGCAGTATTAAAAGAATTTAAGGTAAGTGATGCAAAGATTTCATTTATTGCCAAAAAACATGGTTTTCCGAATCAGGAATATTTTTCAAGATATTTTAAGAAAGTAATGGGAGTTTCTCCTGCAAGGTGGAGGAGGAAAAACAGTTGAATAGCAAAAATGCGGTAAAAAAAGTAAATTGGCGGGTAAAGGCTCTGCTGTCAATATTTATATCGGTTATAGTTATAGTGATTTTGCTTTTTGGTATAACATATTTTTATTTTGAAGATAAATTTGAAAACAATACTAAAAAGATTGCAGAGGCTACATTCAGACAGGCGGATAAAGAGCTTAAAAAGATGTTAAGTACGGTAGAAGGTGAAGTAAACAGATATGGAAGTTTAAGATTGCCTTTTGAGTATTTAAAGAATGAATATAAAAATGAGGTAAATAAAAATATAATCGCTATGCAGATAGTAAAGGATTTTGATGATATGATGTCGATAAATTCCAATATCCATGCGGTTTCTGTAATAAAAGGTGACGGAAGATTTCTTCTATCCGCCTCAGACAGAAGAAGTAGGAGCGGAAAGATTGATATTACAGGTAGGCTTGATGAGATTCTTAAAAAAGCGGCAGAAAGCTATCCTTATACATTGTGGGTGTCAAATTATGAATTGGAAAGTTATGAGAAAAATGATTTTAGCCCTATAACATATAAGCCTTCTTTTTTAGGAATTAAATTTTTGGCTGACGGTTATAACAGGGAGGAAGATACTTATATTATAACAAGTGTAGATGAAAAATCTATAAGAAAAACTTATGAATCGGTGGTTTATAATGACAGTGTTGCCATGCTTGTAAATGATGAGGGAATAATAATATCGGAAACAGGAAATAACGGTCTTGGAAAACGATTTGAAATGAAAGATGATTTTCAGAAGATAGAACATAAGCTTAAAAATTTTAACTGGAAATTATATAATCTTATTCCTAAAGAAACATATTTGGAAGAAACAAATGATATAAGAAAATTTGGTATAGCTGTAGCGGCGACAAGCTGTATTTTTATACTGATAGCAGGAATAATTTGGAGCAGAAGATATACAAGACCTATTCAGTATCTTATGGATCAGATGAAACTTGTACATGGAGAAAATTTTGATGTAAAAAAACCTGAACCGCAGGGTTGGAAGGAACTTGATGACTTAAATACGGAGTTTTATTTTTTAGCGGTAAAATTAAAACAATATATATCAGACATAAAGAAGGTTGAAAGAGAAAAAACAAAGGAAGAGCTTTTGGCACTGCAATATCAGATGAATCCCCACTTTTTACTCGGTTCTATAAATTCTATAAGGTGGATGGCAATGATGACAAATAATAAAGTCGTAGCAAATGCACTTGAAATCCTTGCTAAAATTTTAACCCCAATACTTAGGAATTCCGATTTTTCTTGGAAACTTGAGAATGAACTTATTTTTTGTAAAAATTATGTTTCTATGATGAATATACGCTATGGTAATACGATGGAGTATAAAGTGTTTTGCGATGATACATTGTTGTCTGAAGATTTTCCGAGAATGATATTACAGCCTATGATAGAAAATTGCTTCATTTATGGAAGTGACCCTATTGAAAAAAGAGTAATAAGCGTAAGTATCAAAAAAGAAGGAATAATGAAAGTATCAGTAAGTAATAGCGGTGTTAATATGGAAAAGGAGA
>CAUTOC010000072.1:0-9065 GCA_963539695.1 uncultured Catonella sp.
TGGTCTGTATTTTGGCTTTTCTGCAAGTGTTGCTGCATCAGGATTGATAAGTCCGTCTTTATACCACTGATGAATGATTTTAAGCTCTTTCATTACATCTTCCTGTTCAAAGATAGGAACGAGTTTCTTGCTGTTGTCAGAATATTTTACTCCAAGACCCGGAAGTCCCATACTGTCATATTCTTTACCAAGAGAGTTGGAAACACCTTCTTTGTTAAGCACAAAAGGTACTTCGTTCTCACCTTTTTTAATCTTCTTTAAAGGCTCTGTTAAATCCTCAAGAGTCTTGAGAGAATTTATATCAATACCATACTTATCAAGTAACTTCTTTACAAAAATAAAGTAGAATGTCATTGAACTGTCTTTATATGTAGGTACAGCATAAACCTGTCCTTCTACTCTTGTAGCATTCCAATAATCTTCAGGCATAGAAGAATAAAGATTTGGAGCATTTTCTTTTACAAGATCTGTTATATCAAGAAATGCACCTGTTTTTACATCCTGCACATAGGTATTAGCATTGGTAAACATAATATCATAGTCACCGCCGGTATTTACAAGGGCACTTCTTCTGCTGTCCCAGTCGCCCCAGCTTACTACTTCAACATCAATATTTACACCGATTTTCTCAGCTAAATACTTGTTGATATTCTCTTTCCAAGCATCATAGTTATCAGGCTGACCGCTACCAACCTGTACCCATTTGAGATTTACTATCTCATCAGTTTTAGTTTCACTTGTTTTAGATGCACTACTTGTTGTTTTAGAAGTAGATGCTGTAGACATAGTTGACTTGGTTGAACTCATATTTGACTGGCTTGTCTTTGACTGACTTGGTTTATCATCAGTCTTTGCTCCACAAGCAGCCATATTGAAAACCATAGAAGCTCCAAGTGCTAAAGCTAACAGCTTTCCCCATCTTTTTTTCATAACATAGATCTCCTTTCTTTTGTTTGCACATTTTTATCTAAAAGTGTTTCCACTTCAGATTTAACCTTTAACAGCTCCTATTGTAAGTCCTGTTACAAAATATCTCTGAAAGAACGGATAAGCACAGGCTATAGGAACAACTATTACTATTGCTATCGCCATTCTCACCGATTCCCTAGGCATAGTTGCAAGATACTGCTGTATACTTACGCCGCCGTCAGGATTACTTGCCAAAAACTGTATATTCTTAACCATACTGTTAAGTAATGCCTGAATAGATATAAGGTTTTTATTTCTTATATAAAGAGATGATAAAAACCAGTCATTCCAGTAACCGAAACTTAGGAAAAGTCCTATTGTAGCTATTACCGGTTTAGATATAGGAAGCACTATTTTGCTAAATATACCAATCTGAGTAGCTCCGTCTATCTTTGCCGACTCTATTACAGAATCCGGTATTGTTGTTTTAAAAAATGTCTTACATATAATAATATTAAAAGATGAAACTGCAAGCGGAAGTATGAGTGCAAACAATGTATCACTTAAATTTAACAGTTTATCATTTACAACATAGCTTGCTGCAAGTCCTCCATTAAATATCATCGGTATAAATATTACCCAAGTATAAAAATTCTGTAATTTATAGCTTTTCCTTGAAAGTACATATCCCATAGAAGTTGTAAGTCCAAGCCCTAAAAGAGTTCCGCTTACGGTTACAATAACAGAAATCCACACAGCTTTAAGTATCATAAGCCTTTCTTTCCAAAGATATATATAAGCCGCATCGGATAACTCTGCAGGTATAAATCTGTATCCAAACTTCGCAAGAGAAGCCTCGGAGGATATGGAAATAATGAATACAAAAATTACCGGAACTATACACATAAGTGACAAAATTATAAAAATTATATTGAAAGCAATATTGGTACCGGACTTTATCTGATTCAGCCCTTTACTTTTTTTAGTAATCTTATTATCCACTTTCATTCTCCTTGATTAGATGATTGCCTGTTCCTTATTTATCTTCTTAACTACGAAGTTCGCTGTAAGAATTGTTATACAGCATGCTACTGACTGTGCTACAGATGCTGCTGCGGTCTTTCCTATAGGAACATTGGACTGCAAGGCATTAAATACATAAGTATCAAATGTAGATGCCACATCATGTAAGGATGCCGGAATCTGCTGTGTTACCTGATAGAACAATCCGAAATCTGAATAGAATATTCCACCAACCTTTAATATGAGCATCATTATTATAACTGTTTTAAGGCTTGGCAGAGTAATATACTTTGTTTGTTGCCACTTGGTCGCTCCGTCAATAACTGCCGCTTCATAAAGACTTGAGTCTATACCGGTTATGCAGGCAAGGTAAACTACCATACTATAACCTATGCTCTTCCATTGCTGCATAAATATCAATATAAAAGGCCAAAACTTAGGTTCAGAGTACCAATTAATCTTCTCTTTTCCAAACATAGTTAAAATATTATTTATAAAACCTTTATCCTGACTTAAAAAAGCAAATACAAAATAACTTACAACTACCCAAGACATAAAGTGTGGCATAAACATCATAGTCTGATACACTTTTGATTTAAGCCTGCTGTGTATTAAACTTATCATTATAGCCAGTACAACCGGTATAAGTATTCCAAGTATTATAAATGCAATGTTATACAGTATCGTATTTCTAAGCAAGAGTAAAAAGTCATTTGAAGTTATAAAAAACTTAAAATTCTTAAACCACACCCATTTACTTTGCAGCAAACTACCCAAAAATCCCGTCTTTGGTTTAAGCCTGAATTCTTTAAAAGCAATTATTATACCGAACATAGGGAGGTAGCAGAAACATATATACCATATAAATGTCGGTATACCAAGCAAGGTCAGTTCAGTATCATCCCTTGTCCATTTCTTCTTTTTTTTAGGCAGCACGGTTTCCTTTTTACTGCTCATCACTTTACCTCCTGCACATTATTGTAATAATATCATAAAATTCTCTATCTTATTTCCTGTCACATTAACATTTTATCATATATATTAACATTTTGCAACTTTTTATTTAATAATTTATTTTTAATTAAACAATTTTTTAACATTGTATCCAAGTCAAATGTATAACTTTACCAATAATTTCAAAATATTATCTCAAAAAAACTATGTTAATTTAAGTATATATTTAGTATATAAATTCCGATATTAAAACAGAGATTTCTAATTTAGTATTAAAAATCTCTGTTTTAATTTAATTTTCAGTCTTATATTTTACATTCCTCTCAGTTTATCCGCATACCAATATACCACTTTGGATACCCTGCTAAGCAGCCCCTCTTTTGAGCCTTCTCTATATATGTCCTTATATTTCTTATACCACACTTCAAGTTCCTCCGCCAGATTTTTTTTGTCATTTTCAGAAGTATTATCTTCAAGCAGCATAACTTTTCCTATTCTGTTCCATAAATCAACTCCTATAATGGCATTATCCGCCTTTTTAAACTCGGTTTTACCTATACTGTCCATAGAAATTGCCGCTTTTCTCAAGTCTTTTCTAATCTGATAAAGCTCCTTTGTTACCTCATCAATTTTAGATAAGCCTTGTTTAATTTCCATAAATCTAGCCTTAATCTCACTATCAATAGCTGAAAGCTTTATATTGTTTTTATCAAAGCTGCCATCTCCTGCAACACCTTCATATACAACTACACAGGCCCACCAATCATAAATCTGATGTATAGCCGCCTTTTCTAAAAGCCCTACATAGCTTAGGGTAGTATCACCATATTCAACTCTTGAAATTTCTTTATTTAATTCCTCTTTACTTATAGAGTTTTCACCTGAATAAGCATCCAAATTCCAAGTAAAAATTCCTCCGTATATAATCCCCGGAATCGAGAAAGACGGATCATTTACATGCCCAAAATCTCCCCATTCTGTATTAAGCAGACCTACAGCTTTGTATTTTCTTGAATATCCGCTAAGAATTTTTATATTGGAATACGCCCTGTCAAGTCTATTCATAAGGTTATTCCAACCACATACCCCCGGACAAAGATACAAGTTTGCTCCCACTTCTGCAATAGGTTTACAAATGTCATCTTTTTGGTCAGGAAGATAGCCCCAAGCCATACATATTGTTTCTTTTGGAAGTTCCTTTATAAATTCCGGGAATTTGCGGATAATATCTCCCCAAAACATCGGTATTTTCCCTCTGCCGACAACATACTCACAAAGTTTTTTTAAGAACTCCATATACATTCTGTCTGTACCTATTTTATCTGCAAGTTCTTTAGACCTGCCCTTACCCAAATCAAAGGTTTCATCCGCACAGATATTTACAAGACCCGAACTAAAAAGTGGCAAATATTCATCAAGCATTCTCTTTACAACTTCAAAAGAACGCTCATCTGCTACATTCACAGTATGATGCTGCATTTTCTCAATAAAAGAAAAAGGCTTTCCGGCAGCATCTTCAAGTTCACAGATATCCTCATAGCTTTTAGTCCTTAAAAGCTCATAGAGATGACCGAAACTTGCAATAGAAGGTACAAAATCTATGTCTCTATCACTACAATATTTATCTAACTCCATTATTTCTTCAGGAGTAAGCACACTGTCCTCTCTCCACATTTCAGACATTCCCTTAAATGCAAAGGACTGTTCTATATAAAGCTGATACTGGTTTATCTTATATCTTGAAAGAATATCTACCTGTTTTTTCAGAGTTTCAAGCTTTGAACTTCTTCCTCTTGCCTGATCCATATAAAAGCCTCTGACATCAATATCCGGCGTATCTTCTATTTCAAGTACAGGTAACAGTGCACCCTTATTTCTTATAATTTGGCATAGCGTCTGTATTCCATAACCAACTCCGGCTCTGTCTCCGCCTATAATGTCAATTTTTTCTTCTGTTATTGAAAGTGTATAGCTTTGTGCCGGCAAAGTTTTAACCAGTTTAAGACTTATATCACCTTTTCCTGCTCTTCCCGCTGTGACCTCGGTTTCTATTCCGGCAAAATGCAGCCATTCATTTTTAAGAACTAAAGGTAAAGCCCAGCCCGTATTTACTTTAAGTTCTTCATTTTCAGCCACTATCCTAAGTCCTGCTTCAGCTAGGAACTCTCCTGCCGTTTCTGTCAGTTTTTTAGGTCTTGGTAAAATATACATACTTTCCTCCTCTATAAAGATAAATTTATTTTTTCAGCTAATTGAATAGTAATATGTATTTTAAAATTTTGCAACATTTTATTATTAAAATTAAATACTTTTTAACTTTAAATTTTATTCCTTTTATTTATACTAAACTAAATAAGACTATACAAAGCTAAATTATCAGTAATTTTTAGATTTTTACCCGATATTATGCAATCAATTTTCATATTGACATTTAAGTCTAAATTTTATTATACTTAACATAAGTTAACAAAACAATTAACATTGTTATTGTTATCATATTTAAGTGTTATCGGATAAACACGGAAAGGCAGATTTTATCAATGGGCAAAATAACTATGCAGGATATTGCTGATGCACTTGGAGTTTCCAGAGTAAGTGTATGGAAAGTTTTTAATGACCAGCCCGGTGTGTCGGATTCTCTAAAAAACAGCGTAATAGAAATGGCTGCTAAACTTGGCTATAACGGATTTGCTCCGACAGGAACTTCTGCAGAAACAGACAACAAATACAAAACTGTTTCACTGGTAGTTTCCAGACCGGACTCTTCTATATTTTGGACAGACATAATCCACAGTATAGCTAAAGAACTTGCCTTGCATAATGTTAATCTAATGTATACTTATATTCCCAGCACATACAACAATAACTTTCAACTTCCTGATATACTTATGGGAGATGATATCGGCGGAATCATAGTGCTTAATCTTTATGACAAAAACATAATCAAAAGGATAAGCAAGTTGGAAACCCCTAAGGTTTTTCTTGACACTGTGCCTTCCATAACAGAAAAAATGTTAAGCTGTGATTTAATGCTGATAGAAGGAAGAAACTCCATGACCGAGATTATTGATGATATTGTAAAAAAAGGCTGCACAAGGCTCGGTTTTATTGGAGATGTAAATTATGCCAGAACAAACCTTGAACGCTATTACGGTTATACTGACGGTATAGCAAGACACAACATACCTTTGGATTCATCTATCTGCTTTACCGATACGATAGGAATATCAAGCTATCAAAATCGAATTTTTGAGTTTTTAGATTCCATTGTTGATATGCCGGACGCTTTTGTCTGTGTAAGTGATTATGTTGCACAATACGCTGCTATGTATATAGCAAAACATCCCGAGCGTTTTTCAAGACCTATTATATTAACAGGTTTTGACGGAAATAAAGAATATGTAAATGTAGCAGATAAAATAACAACTGCAAATGTATATACCAGACAGTTGGGACGAAAACTCGCATTACAGATACTATACAGAATGGATTATCCTAATGCTCCTCGTGAGACAATATATATACATCCTGAAATTTCTTATTTTGATTCATTGTTTTAATGCAAAAGAGGCTATGTGACAAAATACCGCACAGCCTCTTCTTTTAACTCCATCTTGATTTAAAAGATTTAACTCTCTCTTCTATTTTCCCCTTCTGCTCTTCAAGATCAATATCAAATACCTTCATAAACTGTATCATATAATCTACAAAAACTATAAAAAATACAATACTTATAATAACAATGCCTAACCCCCTATGTATACGGTCAACCAGGCTATATACAGCATTTTGAAGAAAATACACTATGCCGAGTGCATAAAATCCCCAAGCTATTGTACTCTCCAAGCAGATTATGCCCTTATAATTAAAAGGTTTATCATTATAGTCCCACCAAAGAGCACCTAAGAATTTTATCATCAGTTTTCCTACTATAAATTCAAATATAGTAGCCGATATTGCACCAATTATATAAATTCCGAGATGATTCCCTTTAAACGGACTAAGTATCACATATCCTGCTAAAGCCCCTACTCCATAAATCGGACAAAAAGGACCTTTTCCAAACCCTCTGTTAGTTATCTTTTTGTTACAAAAAGACATATAAATTGACTCCACGAGCCAGCCAAGTATACTGTAGACAATAAATGCACCGACTAAATGATAAAGATCAGTGTCAAATATTTCTCTTTCCCACATCTGCGAAAATCACTCCTTTATTATAATAACTTTTCTAATTCATTCTTAAAAGTATTTACATCCTTAAACTCTCTATAAACAGAAGCAAACCTCACATAAGCAACCTGATCCAGTCTTTTTATCCTTTCCATTACTATTTCACCTATTTCAGAACTGGAAATTTCTTTTACACCTTTGTTAAATATAGTATTTTCTATATCTTCCACACAGGTACCTATCTCCTCAACCGATACAGGTCTTTTATGGCAAGATCTGAACACACCGGACTCTATTTTAGAACGGTCATAAGTCTCCCTTGTCATATCTTTTTTAATTACAATCAAAGGTATTGTTTCTATCTTCTCATAGGTTGTAAACCTCTTATTACAGCCGTCACACTGCCTTCTTCTCCTAATAGCTGAATTATCCTCTGAAGGCCTTGAATCTATAACCCTTGTATCTTCATTATTACAAAACGGACATTTCATCCCTTACCTCCAAACTAAACAGAGATTTATTTTCTACTCTTAATAAGAAATTCAGGAATTTTAATTTCTGAATTACCCGAATCATTAGTTGCTCTCTCAGCAGCAGAGCCTTTTTCAGAAACAGCTGATGACCTTCCGCTCTGTCTTGCTACGGAAGAAAAACCGGTTCTTCCCGAACCCGATTTTGTCTGTACTGCTCTTTTTGTCTGACCGGACTCAGCCTTTGAAGTATCACTTAAACCGGTAGCAATTATAGTAACCGTAACTTGGTCTTTATTTGCATCATCATAGGTCGAACCATAGATAATATTTACATCACTGCCCGTTCCTATCATCTCACGCACAAATTTAACCGCATCAGATACTTCATGAATCATAATATCGCCATAGAAATTAATAATTACATCAATGGCACCCTTGATATTAATATCAAGCAGCGGACTTTCTGCTGCAATTTTAACAGCTTCAAGACACCTGTCTTCACCGGTTCCTATACCAATTCCTATATGTGCAAGTCCTTTATCCTTCATGACTGTTCTTACATCTGCGAAGTCAAGGTTAATATCCGCATTTTCAGAAATAATATCAGTAATTCCCTGAACACCCTGTCTTAGAACTTCATCCGCTTTGGCAAATGCTTCCGGCTGAGTAGTTCTTCTGTCCATAATCTCAAGCAGTTTCTCATTCTGAACTACTATCAGAGTATCAACTACTTCACTCATTCTTGCAATACCGCCCTCAGCGTTTCTAGCTCTTTTAGGCCCCTCAAACTCAAAAGGACTGGTAACAACACCAACAGTCAAAATGCCCATTTCTCTAGCAATATCAGCCACTACCGGAGCCGCTCCCGTACCTGTACCGCCACCCATTCCGCAAGTAACGAATACCATGTCCGCTCCATTTATTGCAGCTACAATATCTTCTCTGCTCTCTTCCGCCGCTTTTTCACCAACTTCAGGTTTTGCCCCGGCTCCAAGTCCTTTGGTAAGTTTTTCTCCAATCTGTATGCAGGTTGGAGATTTACATGAAAGCAACTGCTGTTTATCCGTATTTACACTAATAAACTCAATTCCTGCAACTCCTTCAGTAATCATCCTATCAACTGCATTATTTCCTGCACCGCCTACTCCTACTACTATAATTCTGCAGGCTCCTGATTCCTTCTCTCTCTCATCTTTTATTTCTACCAAGATCTTTTCCTCCTACACATTAATTGCAACTGCTATGGATGTCAAAAATATTATTTTATATAATATGGGATTACTCCATAATTATTGTAATAGATTTTCCCACTTAATAATATACATTATATCTGAAATAATCAAGTTATTTTTATAATTTTTATGATTTGTCTGCTTCAAAAATCACCTTTTTCTTAGTTTCTGAAAAGTCCTCCATGTGTAAAGCCCCTTTCCTTCCCTTGATTTTAGGTAATAATTCCGCCAAATTTGATATTTGCTCATCAAAATGTTTGCGTTTCCCAAGTAAAATCTTAATATCTCCATTGTATAAGTT
>CAUTOC010000073.1:0-8159 GCA_963539695.1 uncultured Catonella sp.
GAAGATTGTGCCACTGTAAGACTCTCAAAAGAACTAAGTGCTGAAGATATCATAGAGAAGCTACATATTTCAGATTGCGCTGTGGTTGTCTGCACGAAGGAACAGGAAGAAGCTGTGAGTGTTATTGCAGAGGATGTTGCTATAATAGGTGCGCCAAGGCAGGAACTGGAAGATGGAGAGGATGAAGAAGAGGGTGGTATATTTGACTCTTTTCTAAATGAGTTAAAAGATACTCAGGTAATCAATGCAGCCGAGTATAAGATGTAAGAGAGACTGTTTTGCTGTTACCGTATTATTAAAGAAGTTTGGACAGAAATTGATAAACTAGAATTTATGAAGGAGCCTCGCAAATGAAGAGAATAAAAGATATACGTGTTACTCAGATAACAAACGCGATATATTTAAAGCATTTATAGAAGCTAAATAAGACAGAATAAAATAAAAGAGATATGAAAGGATAATTATAGACATGAATGAAATGTATGCAAACGAATTGATGGGGCTAGGAAGTTCATTAACAGAATTAGCAGTTAAAGGGACTGTAACAGCGATTTCAAATAAAATTAAAGCTATTAAAGATGAAAAGAATGCTGAGAAATTGCGGAATACATATGATGAAATTATAAATGAATTATTGAACGAAAGAGAAGAAGCAGTTAGAATTGCCCAAACGTATAAATCTGAATTGGATAAAGTGGTTATTAGTGATGATGATATAACACATTTACATAATACTGTTTCTAGAATGTTAGAATTGTTAAAGAATAGTGGTTCGGTAGAGCAAAGTGGAGTTGCAAAACAATTGGAGACATACGAGCAAATAAAAGAACTAATTAGTGTAGATACACTTAAAACAATGCAATTGTTAGGATTTAATTATAAGTCTGCAATTGGAGAACCATTAACAATGTTGCTTAGAAATTTTATTTTATCAAAGGTAGCTGAACCGGATTCACTAAAAGCTTTTGAAAAAATGGTAACACCTGAAATGGTTGAAATTCTTAAAGATGATAAGGCTTATAATAATTTTAATAAAATAATGGGAATTAATAACAATCATAGTTAAGACTTAGTTAATCTGAGTGATAATGAATAACACCCATATGATACCCAAATTTTTTTAAACATAAAATGATTTTATAACTTCAAATTTCTCAAGAAAAAAAGTTATTATACTTCAAGTCAATGAATAACACTCAAAATATTCATTGACTTTTTCGTTTTAATGAGTTATTCTATGAATAAACATAAATATATTCATAGAGGTGTATTATGGCAAAGGCATTCAGTAGTGATGAAAAGCTTGAAATCAGGCAGAAAATTATGGATACAGCCCTTGAGATTTTCCATGAAAGCGGAACTAAGGGGCTTAGCATAAAAGAACTTACAACCGGAGTCGGTATAGCACAGGGAAGTTTTTATAACTTTTGGAAAGACAAAGATGCCCTTCTGTTGGATGTAATGCAGTACAGGTCTGCTCAGAAATTAGCTGTCATAGAGAAGCATTTTAACAAATCCCTTGACAATCCGGTTAAGTTTCTCTCTGACATTATCTACGAGTATTCGATTGACCTCAAGGAAAAATGTGAAGTCAAGCCAATTTACGCAGAAGCTTTAAGTATGCTTGTAAAAAAAAATGAAGGCAGGGCTTATGAAATAGATGATCTTTATATCGGGTTTATTAAAAAGTTGGCTAATTACTGGAAAGAAAAAGATGCGGTAAAAGAAGTGGACGAGTACGGACTGATAAATGCCTTTACAGGAAGCTTTGTACTATTTTCAAATTACTATAAGTTTGAAAAAGAGTATTTCAACGATATATTAAAAACCTTCATTGTCAGTGCAGTAGAGAAATATATAGATTACCGGTAGAAACCGAATAAGATTTTATTAAGTCGGGAAACTTTTTATCAGAAAGAAGGCAGATTATGGTAATTGATTTTAGCAAAATAAGTAAAAATGATGTGATGACAGCAGGCGGAAAAGGTGCAAATCTCGGAGAAATGGTTTCTGCAGGGATAAATGTGCCAAGAGGCTTTGTGGTAACTGCCGATGAGTACAAAGAATTTCTTCGTATAAACGGTTTGGAAGAAATATTTGAAAAAGAGCTTACGGAAGCAGGTAAAGATGAGGCAAGGCTCTTAAAGGCAGCGGAAAAGTTCAGAACTCTTATAAAGAAAGGAAAACTGCCTGAAAATCTAATAGATGAAATCAAGACCGCTTATAAAAATCTCGGAGAAAATATACGAGTGGCTGTCCGCTCCTCTGCTACTGCTGAGGACTTGCCTGATGCAAGCTTTGCGGGACAGCAGGAAACCTATCTTAATGTAAGAGGGATAGATGAGACAGTAAACAGAATTATAGACTGCTATGCTTCTCTTTGGGGAAACAGGACAGTAAGCTACAGGGCTAAACAGGGCTACAATCAGCTTTCGGTGGCAATAGCCGTAGTTATCCAGACCATGGTTGAAAGTGAAAAGGCAGGAGTATTATTTACATTAAATCCGATTAATAACAATGTTTGTGAAATGCAGATAAATGCAAGCTACGGTCTGGGAGAAAGCGTTGTAAGCGGCAGGGTTACTGCGGATAGCTATATAACGGATACGTACGGAAAGATTAAACATTTAACCATAGGCTCTAAGAAAACTCAGATTATTTATGGAGAAAAAGATACTAGGGAAATAGAGGTAAATAGGGAACTGAGGGAAAAACCTGCTCTTAATGAAAGAGAAGTGCAGGAACTTGTAAATGTCGGAAAGGCTATAGAGAAGCATTATGGATATCCTTGTGATATCGAATGGGCTATAAGAGGCGGGGAAGTCTATATTTTACAGGCAAGAGCAATTACCACCATTAAGGATAACTATGATGATGAGTTAGTTAAGTCTTACATTAAAGACAGTAAAATTTCTAAAATGTCAAAAAAACAGATGGCATTTATGCTTGAAAAAATGCCGTTTGCTTACAGAGTGCTTGACTATGACTATATGACAGCCATAAACAACCAGAAAGCCAATATTTTTGATGAAGCCGGCATAAAGATAAATCCCAATCCACAGATAGATGATGACGGCATCCGGACTCTGCCAAAGGATGTAAAGGGCATCAACATGCGCATATTTAAGCTGTTTAAGACAATTAAAATGCTTAAGGATTATGAATATTGTGCAGGAAAATGCGAAAGTTTTATGAAACAGTATGAAAAAGAAATCATGGAATTAAGACAGCTTGATTTTGAAAAAATGGGCACTGATGAATGCAGGGAGTTTTTAGTTTACAGTCTTGATTTATTACAAAGACTTAGTTATGACAGGTTCAAATATGCACTCTTCCCATCTGTTCTGAATAAAGATTTGGAAAAGGTATTAAAAAAAGCGGATGTGGAACATACAGTGTTTGACCTTTACCGGAATTTAGATAATAAGACCGCTGTAGTATCAAGAGATGTGGAAAATCTGGCAAAGGAAGTTAAAAAATCTGACCTGTTAAAGAAAGCAATAATTTCAGGAGAAAACTTTGAAACTATTTGTAAAGATTTTCCTGATTTCAAAAACCTTGCAGATGAATTTTTAAATAAAAACGGTTTTAAATCAGACTATAACTGCTATTGTATTGAGGGCAAAACCTTCCTTGAAGATAAGGACAGGCTTATAAATATAATGAAACCGCTTATTTTACAGGAAGATGACAAAAAAGAGGAAACCAATGACTTTAGCAGACTATTAGCTGAGATAGAGAAAGTTTCCTGTCGGAAATATGCTGAAATTAAAAAGCGAATCGAATATTTCAGGTATTTTCATATAGTGCGTGAGGAGAGCCAGTACCTTTGGGAAGCTCTGTTCTATTATGTAAGAAAATGCCTCAAAAGGGCTAATTTCCTATTAGTTGGCAATGAAGATTATAGGGTAGGAATGGCCAATCTTTTTCATAAAGAACTGACAGAAGCTTTGAAAAGGGGATATTTAAGTGAAAGTGACAAAGAAAAAATAAATAGAAGAAATCAAAAATATCCGCTTGCGGTTAAGGTGTGGGAAGCTTCTAAAGTTCTTGCATTTGATACAGCCGGAGAGGTGCTTAAGGGGGTTAGTGGAAGTAAAGGCATAGCGGTAGGTACAGCTAGACTGATTAAAGAGCCGAAAGAATTTTATAAAATGAATAAAGGTGATGTCCTTGTCTGCCATCTCACTGATCCTGAGTGGACTCCTCTTTTTGGACTTGCAGGTGCGGTAGTTGCCGATACCGGTTCAGCCTTAAGCCATGCCGCCATAGTTGCAAGGGAATATGGAATACCTGCGGTTTTAGGAGTGGGCTTTGCAACCGCAAAGTTTAAGGATGGTGACAGAATAAGGGTAGACGGAGATAAGGGAGAAGTAAGTAAAACATAAGAGATAATTAAGGTCAGTGTATTAATTAAGGTGAGATAAAAGGAGCATTATCATGGATAACGGAACAAGAGATGATAAAGATAAAAAAGAAATCCGCAGACAGTATATACTTACAGCACCGCTGCTTCCTCTTCTTGTAAAAATGGCAGTACCTACCATAATCGGTATGCTGGTAACTCTTGTTTACAATCTTACGGACACATTTTTCATAGGAATGCTTGGCAATAAATCAATGACGGCAGCCATAGGTATCGCTTTCAGCTTTATAAGTGTAATTCAGGCTATAGGCTTCTGGTTTGGTTATGGCAGCGGTAATGCTATGTCAAGAAGTTTAGGAGAAGGTAAGGATGAGGATGCTGAAACATTCTCTTCTACATCTGTAGTAATAGCTGTAGTAAGCGGACTGATTTTATCCGTATTTTCGATTATATTTTTAAATCCGTTAACATCCTTTATAGGCGGTTCTGCATCAGAAAATTTACATATATTTACAAAAGAATACTTAAAAGTTATAGCTACAAGCATACCTTTTATGCTGTTTTCTCTTGTCACTTATAACCAGTTCAGGCTTTGCGGTAATGTAAAGGACGGAATGAAGGGGCTGCTTTCGGGTATGCTCACCAATATAATTTTAGATCCGGTGTTGATGTTTGGGTTTAAGCTTGGCTTTATAGGGGCGGCTTATGCGACTTTGATTGGACAGATAATCGGAGCGGCTGTATTATTTACACTTACCGGAAAGAATGGAAATATAGCCCTATATTTGAAAAATGTGAGGTTTACAAGGGAAAATATTTATCATATTCTGGTAGGTGGGCTTCCCAATTTCGCAAGGCAGGGAATTACAAGCCTTGCTTTGGTCTTATTAAATATGGCAGCAGCAAGCTTCAGTGAGGAAGTCATAGCGGCATTTGCTGTAAGCAGTAGGATTGCGGCATTTTCCTATATGCTGGTAATTGGCTGGGGACAGGGCTTCCAACCAATATGTGCCATGAATTACGGTGCAAAACAGTATGACAGGGTGAGAAAAGCATTTAAATATACAGTGAGCATAGGTACGGTGTTTATGAGTATATCCGCACTTGGTTTGTATGTATTTGCAAGGCCGCTGACAATGGTTTTGTCAAGAAATACCGGGGTGATAAATATAGGCACAGAAATATTAAGACTTCAATGCTTTAGCCTGCCTTTTATGGCTTATTTTGCCACAAGCAGCATGCTTATGCAGAATATCGGGAAATATTATTCTTCGCTTATAATATCCGTATCAAGACAGGGGATATTTTATATACCTCTGTTGTTTGTACTGCCGTTTATTTTGGGGCAGAAAGGGCTGTATATGGCACAGCCTGTGGCAGATTTATTGGCATTTTTGCTAGCAGTATGGGTGGTTAGGAATACCTTTAAATCACATTCGTTATTTTATCACCGAAGCACTTAGCTCTTCGGCAAACTTTTCCACATCCATCATCAGAGTTCCGTCAACCTTACATAAATGAATTACCGGGATAGGACTTTGCAAAATCAGATTTGCATTATTTAGCTTCTCCGGATATCTGTAAAATTGTCTGCCCTTTGGGAAATTATTTTCCTTTTGCCACTCTTCAAATTCTTTTATAAAGCATTTATGCTCAGGCATTTTTACCTCTTCAAAAAGACTCTCAGCAAAAAATCTTATCAGACGATAAAAACCATGTACTTCCGGAGCGAAGCATTTATCAATTTTTTCAATCGGATATCCCTGTTTTTGATATGCTTCACAAATTTTTTGCAGACATTCACCTAAACTCTCAGCATCCTTTTTTGCAAGGAAAATAAAAAAGCGGACATAGTTTTCTGCTATTCCTGAAAGTTTTTTCTTTGATAAGAATTTTTCCGCTATTGTAATTGCCTCTTGAAGTTTTTTATCATTTTTATAGTATAATGCACTGAGAAGATTAATTACATTATTAGTGTAAAAAGTTCCTTTGAGTAGTGGCAATTCCTCCGGAACAAATGATTTGACCACATCATTATCATTGCAGGCAAAGCAGTTAATAAGTCCGTTTACTATATTAGCTGTATAGAGCGTTCCGCTGTGATTAATTCCTCCGCAAAGCAAAGCAGTTCTTCCATTTTGCCAAAGAGCATCGTTTAGCTTACTAAAATCGTCTTCGCTAAAGGCAATGTAGTAAGCAAAATATTTAATTTTTTCAAGAATAAGATTGATGTACAACTTAGTTGCTAATATCCGATTAGAGGTGTTCTCTTTTTCCTCCAAATGCTCCTTAAAAATATTTTGGTTCAGCTCTTCAAATTCTGCAAGACTCAGCGGATGAGAGTAAGCACCCCATTTTTTATAATAATCCTCTCTCATTTTTTGATATAGTTTTATATACTCTTTCATGTCCTCTCCTTCACACTCCAATCATTATCTATGTTAAAAAGTTTTATACATCCTGCCTTAACCTAAAATTTATGTCTAAGGCAGTCTATCAGAAAACATTTATACTCAGGATATAGGCTAAGTTTTATCTCTGGCTTTTTACAGCCATCTTCTATCCTCTTAATCATAGCCTTATATTTTGCTAAATCTTCTTTGTAACTTGCAATATATTCCTCTTTTTCTTCCTGACTATTATAATCATCATCAATCTTAGCTTCTTCTATGTTCTCTTCCAACTTCGGAATAGTAGATTGAACTAAGTCATAAAATTTATCCTTCTGGTTTTTTATCCATAGAGTATAGTAATAATGCTCCCAATCATCGGTATAATAATTATATATTACATCATTAAGTCCGTTGAGAAACTTATCATATTCATCCAGAACATAATAGGCATCATACACCTGATAATCTGATATATCATCTGTACTTAATGAATAATTTTCATCCTGACCGTCTTTCACCTGAGTAATATAAAAAAGGGCTTTCTCCTTATTTCCCATAAATAGCTCACAATATCCTACTGCCAATAGTAGCCTCATTCTATTAGGATAGTTCATAAGCAGATTTTTAAAAAGTATTTTTGCCTCTTTGTACTCTTTATTTTCGTAAAGTGCTGCCCCGTAATTAAAAAGGCTCGTATAGTCATTAGACATCTTACTTGTTTTTTCAAAATATTTTAAAGCTTTTTCAAGGTTATTTTCATCATTATCACTTTCATATTCGCTAAAATAGAATAGTCCCAAGCCTTCGTATGTCTCCGGATATGGAGAATTTAATTCTTCCGCCTTTAGCAAATACTTAGGAGGCAAGGTCTCAAAATCTGAATAATATCCGATATTTGTATACAATCTTGCCTTTTCGTTATCAGATAAGTATTCCTCATTTTTATCCAGAAAATCAAGCAGTAACCCTGCACAATCCTCATGACTGTCTCTAAGCTCCATACGAACAGAAGCAAGCAAACAAGCGATTTCCGTATTCTTCTCATCTTCTTTTTGCATATCAAGTAATTGCTTTTCCATTTTCTCAAAATACGGCACAGACTTATCATAATCTGTTAAAAACGGGATTTTATACTTGTTCTCATAATCTGTTTTCAGCTCTGTCCAAAATTCTTTTAATTTGTCCATATCAGTCTCCCAGTCTATTCAGTAAATTAGAAGTTGTCACTTTCAAATTATTTAGCAAAGTTGACGCTCCGAATGATAACATTTCAGACTCGCTCCGGCATCCGCTTCGCTGCGCCTAATGCGCTCGCTTAGAATTTATCATTCGGAGCTGAAATTTGAAATTTGTATTAAATATAACTTTAATTGTTATCTGTATTTACCTATATCAAAAGT
>CAUTOC010000074.1:0-8133 GCA_963539695.1 uncultured Catonella sp.
AGTTTGCCTATATGAGAGCTTGCTCTTAATATAGGCAACTAAAGCAGATTATTAACCTGGTTAGCTTATGTTGCCTATATGAAAGTTCACTTTCAATATAGGCAAATACAGCTAACCATCAACATAAAATTAATCTAAAATAGTTTACCCTAAATTATTCGTAAAACATCGGAAATTTCGAACTTAGTTATTTTTTCTTTTAGCAGCTTCTTTATACACCTGTTCATCTGTTCTTGCCGAAATTACAATAATTTTCATAACGCTTTCAGTAATTTCTATTTTATATACAACTCTTATTCCAAGATTTTTAAACTTTATTTTCATTAAATTTGTAAGATTAATTCCTAATTTATATCCTAGCGGCTTTCCATATCCTCCCTCACTTACCGGCAGAGGATTCTTGCTTACCTTATTTATTCCTTTTAAAACCTGTATTTGTATAGAATGATCTAAATGTTTTAAATCCTGTTCAGCTTCTTTTATAAATTCTATCTTCCATATCATTCTATATCAATATCCTCACTTTCTAAAAGTTCAGCTTCCGTTATTCCTAAATTTGACATAATTTCACTCATTGATATAGTTTTTTTAGAAGTATTACTTTCAATTCTTTTGTTTGCTTCTAAAAGCAAAAAATATTCTTCCTCTATTTCAGTAAGTCTTAAATACTCATCTGTTGATAATATAACTGCAGATGGCTGGTTATTTTTTAAAACAACCAATTCTTTCTCTACACTGAGCCTGTCAAATATTTTTGATGCCTGACCTTTATTAAAATTAGAAATAGGGATTAAGTTATTTAATACATTCGCTACAAGTGCCATATTGTACCTCCCTAAAATTAAAAATATTATATTAATATATTACAATATACATTTAAAAAATACAATATATTTAACAATAAATTGTTTAGATTCGTAACAATTCAGCCCGGTAATAAATATATTGAGGTATTATTTAAGAAAATTATATCCGTATCAGCATGCTTAGCTACATTTCAGGTGTAATGCCTGTAATCAACTACATATACAAATCGAAAAGAAGCCACTATAAAAATATATAAAAATTATAGTGACTTCTATTATACGCCTTATTGTAAAGTCAAAATTTACAGATTAAGCACCTAACTGTTTTTTTACTTCATCAGCAACAGCCTCTACAGCAAGTGCTATCTTCTCAGGAAGTTTTCCTCCTGCCTGTGCCATATTAGGACGACCGCCGCCTCCTCCTCCTACTATAGGTGCAACAGCTTTTATAAGATTACCTGCATGAACTCCCGCCTTTACTGCTCCATCGGTAGCCATAGCTACAAGATTTACCTTACCGTCTTTTGCCGAAGCAAGGAAAACAAGTCCTTCTCCAAGCTTATTTTTAAGCTCATCACCAAGATTCCTAAGTTCATTACCGTCAGTATCTGGAATATCTACGGCAAGCACCTTAACTCCGCCAATCTCTGCAACCTTATCCATAACATCGCCTAAAGCTTCTTTTGCAGCTTTATTTTTAAGTGATTCATTTTCACTTTGAAGTGCCTTTAATTCTTCCATAAGATGTTTGGCTTTTTCTACAAGCTTATCCGGACTTGCTTTAAGCATTTTAGCCGCCTCAGTAATAGTATTTTCAAGATTTTCATAATATCTGATTACATTATTACCTGTAATCGCTTCTATTCTTCTAATTCCTGCCGCTACTCCATTTTCAGAAATAATCTTAAACTGACCTATCATTCCTGTGTTCTTTACATGAGTACCGCCACAAAATTCCTTAGAGAACTCTCCCATTCCGACTACACGAACTTCATCTCCGTATTTTTCACCGAAAAGTGCCATAGCCCCGCTTTTCTTAGCATCCTCTACAGACATAATCTTAGTGTCAACAGGAATAGATTCGGCTATCTTTTCATTTACAAGCTTTTCAACAGCCTTAATCTCCTCAGTGGTCATAGCCTTAAAGTGACTGAAATCAAACCTTGTTCTGCCTGCATCCTGATAAGAACCGGACTGTTCAACATGAGTTCCCAGTACTTCACGCAAAGCCTTTTGTAAAAGATGGGTAGCACTGTGGTTTCTACAGGTATCCATACGGTTTTCCGCATTTACTTTAAGCGTAACCATATCACCGTTCTTAAACATTCCTTTTGTAACCTGACCTATATGTGCTATTTTAGAGCCTGCTACAGGTGTAGTATCCTTTACCTCAAATACAGAATCTTCTAATATAATTACACCAATATCTCCAAGCTGACCTCCCTTTGTGGCATAAAACGGGGTAACATCTGTAATTATAGCACCTGTCATTCCGTCTGTAAGTGCATCAGATACGGCATTTTCTTCTCTATTTTCTTCTGAATGCAGGGTTACAAGTGCAACTATCTTTCCTTTAGCCTCTGTCTTATCATAACCGATAAACTCAGAGTTAATAGCAGGGTCAATCTGTTCATAAACAGTAGCATCCGCCCCCATATAACTTGTAGTTTTTCTAGCATTTCTGGCATTATCTTTCTGCACCTTCATAGCTTGTTTGAAGGCTTCTTCATCTATATCCATTCCCTTTTCTTCAAGAATTTCCTTAGTTAAATCAATAGGGAAACCATAGGTATCATAAAGCTTAAAAGCATCATCACCTGACATAGTTTTAATACCCTTAACTGTCATATCCTTCTGTATACCTTCAAGTATTTCAAGCCCCTGATTTATAGTCTTTTCAAATTTCTCTTCTTCCTGCTCTATTACATTAAGTATAAAATCCTGCTTCTCAGCAAGTTCAGGATAACCGTCCTTACTTCCTGCAATTACCGCTTTAGCAAGTCCTACAAGGAAAGCTCCGTCTATACCGAGTAACTTCCCATGTCTGTCAGCTCTTCTGATTATTCTTCTAAGCACATAACCTCTTCCTTCATTTGAAGGCATAATTCCGTCAGATATCATAAATGTAGCTGAACGGATATGGTCAGTAATTACACGGATTGAAATATCATTTTTCTCGTTATCCTTATACTTTTTGCCTGCTATTTCACAAACCCTATTTCTAAGTGCTAAAAGCGTATCTACATCAAAAATGGAATCAACATCCTGTACTGCTACAGCCAGTCTTTCAAGTCCCATACCTGTATCGATATTCTTCTGCTCAAGGTCTGAATAATTGCCTTTGCCGTCATTATCAAATTGTGAAAATACCACATTCCATACTTCCATATATCTGTCACACTCACAGCCTACAGTACAACCCGGTTTTTCACAACCATACTTCTCGCCTCTATCAAAGTAAATTTCTGTACAAGGACCGCAAGGACCTGAACCATGTTCCCAAAAATTGTCCTCTTTGCCAAACTTAAATATTCTCTCAGCAGGAATATTCATCTTCTTATTCCAAATTTCAAAAGCATCATTATCATCTACATAGACTGATGGATAAAGCCTGTCGGCAGGGATTCCCACTGTCTCGGTAAGAAATTCCCAAGCCCAAGGAATAGCTTCTTCTTTAAAATAATCTCCAAAGGAGAAGTTTCCAAGCATTTCAAAGAAGGTACCATGTCTTGCAGTTTTACCTACATTTTCTATATCTCCTGTACGAATACATTTTTGGCAGGTACAGACTCTTGTACTAGGCGGTATTTCCTGTCCTGTAAAATATGGTTTAAGCGGTGCCATACCTGAATTTATAATAAGTAAACTGTTATCATTATGTGGTACAAGTGAAAAACTGTTCATTTTAAGATGTCCCTTTTTTTCAAAAAAGTCAAGAAACATTTTCCTTAATTCGTTAACTCCGTAAGCTTTCATATTTATCCTCCATAGGGCTTTTTACACTTAAAGTCATCTCTATATTTTAACATTTTATAAAAATTTTTTCAACTATGACAAATTGTTATTTTTAGAATTTTTTTCTGATTAAGTGTACTTTTTTGCACATAAAATATTGTTTAATATTTATTACATTTAATATTTGTAAAAAATATATGATTAATTAAAATAAGTCTTGATATACGAAAATATTTTATTATAATATGATGATACAAGATAACAATAGCATTAATTCCAAACTATGGGTTAAACTTCCAGGAGGCAAGTAATGAAAAGAAAATGGTGGCACGAGAAGGTCGCATATCAGATTTATCCAAAAAGCTTTTTGGATACTAAGGGAAATGGAATAGGTGATTTAAGAGGTGTAATTAATAAACTTGATTATTTGAAAGATTTAGGAGTAGACATTATATGGCTTTCGCCTTGCTACCCTTCCCCTCTTGCTGATCAGGGCTATGATATAGCTGATTATTATGATATAGATCCACGATTTGGCAGTATGGCTGATATGGACGAATTGCTTGCAGAATCAAAAAAAAGAAACATGTATATTCTTATGGACTTGGTTATAAACCACTGTTCAGATGAACATGAGTGGTTCAAAAATGCTATGAAAGACCTTGACAGTGAGTATGCAAAATATTTCTTTATAGAAGCCGGTGTAGATGGCAATCCTCCGAATAACTGGCGTTCCTACTTTGGTGGAAGTGCTTGGGAAAAAATTGAGGGTACTGATAAATATTATCTCCATCTTTTTCACAAGAAACAGCCTGACTTAAACTGGGAAAATCCGAAACTCCGTGCAGAAATCTACAAGATGATTAACTGGTGGCTTGATAAAGGACTTGCAGGCTTTAGAGTAGATGCTATTATGAATATAAGTAAGGCACTTCCTTTTACAGCTTATAACTACCCTCCTGATAGAGAAGATGGAACTGTTATTTGTGCCAAAATGCTTGAAGATGCAAAGAATGTAGATAAATATTTACATGAATTAAGAGAAAATACCTTTGATAAACATGATGCTTTTACAGTAGGCGAGGTATTTACAGACAGAACTGAGGATATTCCTATCTTCATAGGTGATGAGGGACATTTCTCGACTATGTTTGATTTTGAAGAAACTATATTCGGAAAAAGTGATAAGGGCTGGTATGCTGCAAAACCTATAACCCCTGACGATTATAAGAAATGCTGTTTTACAACACAAAAAAGAGTAGACGATTTAGGTTATATTTCTACAATAATAGAAAACCATGATGAGCCAAGAGGTGTAAGCCACTATCTTCAGTGCTGTGACATAAATGATGATTCCAAGAAACTCCTTGGTACTATGCAGTTTATGATGAAAGGTCTTCCGTTCATCTATCAGGGACAGGAAATCGGTATGGAAAATACAGATTTTACAAGTATGGAAGAAATAGATGATATTTCTACTATTGGAGAATATCAGGTAGCTCTTGAAGCCGGTTTATCTCATAAAGAGGCTTTTAATGCTGTTAAAAAATTCAGTAGAGATAATGCAAGAACTCCTATGCAATGGAATACCGGTAAGAATGCAGGCTTTACAAGCGGTACTCCTTGGCTTATGGTAAATCCTCAGTACACTAAAATAAATGTAGAATCTCAGATAAATGATGAAAAGTCAGTTCTTAGCTATTATAAAAAGCTTACGGCTCTTAGAAAAAATGAAGCTTACAAAGAAACTATAGTTTATGGTGAAGTTGTGCCTTATCTTGAAAATGAGCATAATCTTATGGCATTTTACAGACAGGGAAAAAATCAGACTTTACTTATACTTGGAAACTTTGATGCTTCTGAAAAAGCGGTTAAACTTGAAAAGAAGTGCAAGACAAAACTGCTTTCCAATATGGAAAATATTGAATTTATAAACGAAAACCAAATAAAACTTAAACCATATCAGACAGTTATTTTAGAAATAGAATAAAATAATCAGTATTATCATTGTAGTACAAACTTTATGTATTTTTTTGCTAATTAACTCCAAATTATTCACGCCATAAGTCAAAGATTTATTATTCTGTAAAACAAAGTAATATAAAGATATTTTCAGTATATGAATATGTTTCGTAAATAACTTGGGGTTAATTGTAAATATTTACAAAATATCTAACAAAATACTACAACAGCCTCAAATGGTCTTAATTTTTTATTATTTAAATTAAAATCTCCATAATTGTCCACTAAAACCTCTCCATTAAAATGTTCTAAATTTAACTCTCTCTCTTTTTCTGAGAAGTTACAAGCTACTAAGAGTTTCTGCCCGTTCAAACTTCTTTCATATACAAACAATTCTTCATCTTCGGGAAGAAGCAAGTTATAATCGCCATAAACTATAATTTCATACTCTTTTCTAAGTGCAATCAGCTTTTTATAGTAATTAAATACTGAATTTTCTCTTGTCATCTGCTCTTTAGCATTTATCTTTGTATAATTAGGATTTACATCTATCCAAGGGGTTCCGGTGGTAAAACCTGCATTTTTACTGTCATCCCACTGCATAGGAGTCCTTGCATTATCCCTGCTCTTATGACAAATCTTAGGAAAAAGTTCCTCTGCACTAATCATGCCATTTTCGGTAAGTTCATTAAAAGCATTAATTGATTCAAGATCTCTAAAATCCTTAACTGAATTAAATACGGTATTAGTCATACCAAGCTCTTCACCCTGATATACATAAGGTGTTCCCTGCATCAGATGCAGGCAGGTAGCTATACACTTAGCTGAAAATTCTCTGTACTCTTCTTTCTCACTTCCAAGTCTTGAAACTATCCTCGGCTGATCATGGTTACAAAAATAAAGACTGTTCCAAGCCACCTTGTTAAGTCCTTTCTGCCATTTTGAAAGATTTTCTTTAAGAGGGATTAAAGGCATTTTCTTAGTTGACCATTTCATTGTATTTCCATTATCTAAATCAGTATGCTCAAACTGGAATATCATATTAAGTTCAGTTCCTTCACTATTTGCATACTTCTTGGCTTCTTCAAGAGTTGCACCTGCACATTCTCCCACTGTCATAATATCGTGCTTGGAAAGTACTTTTTTATTCATTTCCTGCAAAAATTCATGCACTCTCGGACCATTACTGCAAGATTCAAAGCTACCGTAAAGTCCACCATAAGTAGGTCCATCAGTAAAACTTTGTTCTTTTGAAATAAGGCTTATAACATCCATTCTGAAACCGTCAATTCCTTTTTCACACCAACGGTTCATCATAGCATATACATCTTCTCTTACCTTATCATTCTCCCAATTAAGATCAGGCTGTTTCTTTGAAAACAAATGCAAATAATACTGTCCTGTAGTCTCGTCTAACTGCCAGGCTGAACCTGAGAAACAGGAACCCCAGTTGTTAGGCTCTTTACCGTTTCTACCGTCTTTCCATATATAATAATCCCTCTTAGGATTATCTTTTGAACTGCGGCTTTCTATAAACCATTTATGTTCATCGGAAGTGTGGTTTACTACCAAGTCCATTACTATTTTAATTCCAAAACTATGTGCCTTAGCAAGCATTTCATCAAAATCAGCCATAGTACCGAATTCTGTCATTATAGCTTCATAATCACTGATATCATAACCATTGTCATCATTAGGTGACTGATACACAGGTGATAGCCATATTACATTTATACCGAGTTCTTTTAGATAAGAAAGCTTACTTGTAATTCCTTTTAAGTCTCCTATTCCATCCCCGTTGCTGTCACAAAAACTTTTAGGATAAATCTGATAAACAACACTTTCCTTCCACCAGGTTTTATTCATTTTCTTATTTCTCCTTTTTATATTTACTAGAATAAACTAAATGTAGCAGTCCTCCATCTTAGCATCTGAAATTTTACCTACATTCAAGTCTTATTTATAGAGTAATGATAAATATGGCAAAAGTCAATTGGATTGTAAATTAAAATAAACTTTATTACAATAAGAATTAATAAAAAAAAAGAAACCATTATAACATAACAGTTTCTTTTAAAATAATAACTTTGATCTACCATGAATCTTAAAATCTATTTATTCAAGTTCGGAAAGCTTTTTCAAAATACGGCTTTGTAATTTAAGATAATACTTTAATTCAACATCATTAAGACTTCCGTCCCATTTGTCAAAATCATTATTAACATCAACTAGCTTTCCAACATAATGAGTATAGTCTGCTAAACTGCTTAAATCAGTCGGGTTCTTTTTATACTTTTTTAGGATTTTAAAATATTCATTATAAAATTTCTCATAGCTATCCATTGCTTTTTTAAACTTTGAACGCATACCTTTTATAAGTTTACTCGAACTTTTTTTCTTCTTCTTTTTC
>CAUTOC010000075.1:0-7758 GCA_963539695.1 uncultured Catonella sp.
AGGACAGATCATCACTGGACAAGTCTTGGAGCTTATTATGGTTATGAAGCTATAGCTTCTGAGTTTGGGCATAAGCCTTGGCAGTTAAAAGAATTAAAAGCAGAAACCGTTTCTGATGATTTCCTTGGAACTTACGATTCTAAGGTAAATACGGCTATAACAGGCGGAGTGATACCGGATAATATTACAATTTATTCTTCATCAGAGATAGACAAATCAAGTATGATGTGGGATAATGACAATGATAAGACTTTTAACAGTATTTATAAAATGGATGCTTTGAAAGGTAAGGATAAATATACAGTGTTTTTTGGCGGCAATCATAGTGTGACGGATATAAAGACTGAAAATAATACAGGTAAGACCTTACTTATAATCAAAGATAGTTTTGCTCATAGTCTTGCACCATTTCTAATAAAGGATTATGATAGAATAATAATGTTAGATCTCAGATACTTTAATAAAAGTCTTAAAAAATATCTGAATGAAAATGAAATTACGGATTTACTTGTACTTTACAGTACGCCTGACTTCGCAGAGGACGCAAATATTGGCAGATTGTTGAGGTAGATATGTTAAAAAAAGCATTGAAGATTTCACTTATAATTTCAATTATTTTTGTAGTAATACTGGCAGGAGCAGCCCTTTTAACCAAAACTACGAAGGATAATATTAAAAAGGCGGAAACTACTGTTCCTGACAGGGTGGAGTATGCCAAACCGGAAATTATTACAGCAGAGAGCATGTACAAAAAGGTTGCTAAAAAGCTGAAGATGAAGAAACCTGAAGTATATTCCATGAAATATCAGAAGGCGGCTAAAAGCATAATTGAGAAGTATAAGAAAGCAACAAAATATACCGTTGAAGCACCGCTTTTGATTGTAAACCCTTATGGAACCAATACTACAGGGCTTTATATTTATTTTAAACATAAATTTAGAGTTAATACTAAATACACTGTCAGTGTAAAAGAAATTGACGGTAAAGAAAATGTAAAAGCAGGAAATTTTTCGACTACATTATATACTAATACTACAGGCATGCCGCTTGCTGAGCAGGAGGGGCTTATTATAGGTTTAGTGCCGGGAGAAAGAAATTATGTATCAGTATATATTTATGATGAAAATGATAAAATGATAGCCAAAGCAGGTTATAAGTTAGATATACCTGAATCGGAAACTGTAACTATGAAAACTCTTGATGTGGTACACGATAGAGAAGTAAGCCAGCTTTCAGATAGTTTATATACTGTATTCGGCTTAGATGATAATGGCAGAAAAAACAGGCATATTTTATTCTATGACAATTATGGTGTGATAAGGGCTGAACTTCCGCTTGTAAAAGGTGGTGATGCGGCAGAGATGAATATCGGTCTTATTGATGACAAGCTGTTTTATGCCGTTGACAGTAGAAGATTTGCTCTTGTAGACAGATTCGGTAAGATAGAAAAACTTATCGGACTTGAGGATGGAGCTATTTCATTTGGAGATATGGATTTAAATACAAGTATTAGGAAAGCCGTTACTCTTTCTAAAAGAAAAGGTAATGACGGGATTTACTCAGTAGATATATTAGAAGGAAAATCCAAAGAAATAGTTAATTTTAATAAGTTATTTGCCACATATTATAAAAAAGGCGGTTCTAAGCTTAAATTCAGTTCACTACAGTTTATAAATGACAATGACCTGATAGTAAGTGAGAAGAATACTTCATCTGTAATCAGGATAAACAATGTTTTTAGAAATCCCAGTATTAAAGCAATTATTTCAGGAACTGATGAGTTAAAATCTGCTTATGGAAAAGTATTTTATAATAAAGATGGAGATTTTGTAAGCCAAAGAAGACAGAGTGTAGCTTATGTCAACAGGTCGGAAAAGATGGATAAAAGGCAGTATCATGTAATGGTATTTAACAATAATGCCGGAGGCAGAAATTCATTTTACTATAAATATCTTGTAAATGAAGAAAAAATGACTTATAGTTTGGAAAATGCTATGGAGTTGCCTTATTCTTCAGATGGCGGAAATATTTCTCTTAATCAGGGATATATTATTGCAGCTTCAGCAGACGGTGAAAGTTTTGAAGAATATAATCCTGACGGTTACAAGCTTGCAAGCTTTAACTTCAAGGGTGGAAAGAAGGCTTACAGGATATTTAAGCATAGCATGAAAGGCAGTTGGTTTACAAAGTAATGGAATTTAATGAATTAATAGATGATAAAAAAATTCTTGCAGGTATAGGAAAGTTTAACTTTAAACATCCGACTCCGGTACAGGAGGTTACTTATAAAAAAATACTTGAAGGTAGAAGTTTTTTTGTGCAAGCACCAACAGGTTCAGGCAAGACTTTAGCTTATTTACTGCCTTTATTTGAAAAATATAAAAAAACCGAACCTGAGAATAAGATTGTAATTGTTGCTCCTACTACAGAACTTGCTTTGCAGATACACAGACAGGCGGAACTGGTTCGTAGTAATACAGGTATAGACCTTTATTCAGTCTGCCTTGGCGGTAATACAAGTATAATGAGGCAGACTCAAAAGTTAAAAACCAAGCCGCAGATTATAGTGGGTACTTCGGGACGAATAATAGAGTTAATAAAAAAGCGTAAAATTGCAGCTCATTTGGTAAGAACTTTAGTGCTCGATGAAGGTGACAGATTATTTGATAAAAACAATAAAGAAACTACGGATGCTTTGATTAAGTGCTTTGTAAGAGATAGACAGCTTTTGCTGTTTTCAGCTACAATTACCAATGTAGCTTTAGAAAGTGCAAGGGCTTGGGATAAAGATATTGCAGAGGTTATTGCAGATGGCGGCAAGGAAATACCTGCTAATATAAAGCATTGGTATATAGTTTGTGAAAAAAGAAACAAACTTGAAATTCTTCGTGGTACAACCGGAGCAATAAGAACAAGAAAAGCTATTATTTTTGTAAACGGCATTTATGACATAGAAGAAACTTATAAAAAGCTTAACCATCATCATTATCAGGTGGATTTTATAGGCGGTGAGCGTACAAAAGAAGAACGAAAAAGAGCTATGCAGGGTTTTTTACATAAGAAAATTAAGTACCTGATAGCAACCGATATTGCTGCAAGAGGTTTACAGTTTGACGATGTGGACACGGTTTTCCATGTAAATCTTCCTGAGGATGCTAATACCTATCTTCACAGAGCAGGCAGGACAGGCAGAGCCGGAAGAGTTGGAAGAAATCTAAGTATAATAACTGAAAGAGAACTCCCGCTTATTAAAAAATATGAAAAAATGCTTGGAATTAAATTTTCTCAGAAATTTTACTATGACGGTAAGTTAATGGATGTGGTAAAGGAGGGCAGAAGAAGTGACGGCTGAACTTTATGTAACAAAAGCATCATTACAGATTTCAAAAGGCGAGCTTGATAATGCTGTAAACAGTATGGAAAAAGCTATTGAAATTGATGATGATATAGTTTCAGTTGTTCAGGCTCGTTGTTTTCTTGGAGAGTATTATTTTGTCAATCAAAACTATACTTTATCGAAAGAAAATTTAGAGTGGATTATTGAAAGGCAGGAGGAGTTTGAAGCTGATTATGATGATTTATTAAATGATGAAATTGATAAAGCAAATTTATTATTAGATATGATTGAAAAATTTGGTAAAATATCTTAAAGGGAATGGATTTATCACTAAAAATAGTTTATAAAGACATTTTTATAAATTGAAGAAGTATATGGAAGAACATAATGCAGTCATATAATAATGGGGAGCAAACTGAAGAACAATGACATGTCCGAGTCGGATATGTCATTGTTCTTCAGTTTATTTTACATTAATAAGAATCAAATCCTCTAAGCATCCTTGCTCTGTTTGGATGTCGGAGTTTTCTGAGAGCCTTTGCCTCTATCTGTCTGATACGCTCTCTGGTTACATTGAATTCCTTGCCTACTTCCTCGAGAGTTCTGGTTCTTCCGTCAAGAAGTCCGAATCTGAGGATAAGTACTCTCTGTTCTCTTTCGGAAAGAGTGGTAAGAAGTTTTTGTATTTGATCCTGAAGCATAGTGTAAGCTGCAGCATCCTCAGGTCCCATAATGGTGTCATCCTTTATAAAATCACCGAGGTGGCTGTCATCCTCTTCGCCGATTGGTGTATCGAGAGAAATCGGATCAGCGGAAATCTTCATAATTTCACGTACCTTTTCAACAGGAAGATTCATTTCCTTGGCTATTTCCTCTTCAGTGGGTTCACGACCTAATTCCTGAAGCAGGCTTCTGGAAATTCTATAAGCTTTATTTATAACCTCAGACATATGTACAGGTATACGGATGGTTCTTGACTGATCGGCAATAGAGCGTGTAATTGCCTGTCTTATCCACCAAGTTGCATAGGTACTGAATTTATATCCTTTTGAATAATCAAATTTATCCACAGCCTTAATAAGCCCGAGGTTTCCTTCCTGAATAAGATCAAGAAAAGAAAGTCCGCGTCCTACATATTTTTTAGCTATGCTTACTACAAGCCTTAAATTAGATTCTGTAAGTCTATCTGTAGCAGACTGATCACCTTCTGCAATTTTCTTTGCAAGTTCTACTTCCTCTTCCATACTTAAAAGAGGATAATTTCCGATTTCTTTAAGATAGATCTTGACAGGGTCATCAGACATAATTGAAAGAGTAATATCATCTCCTATCTCAAGGTCTGTATCATCGTCAACTTCAGGGAGAGCATCGTCAAAAATATCATCATCCATATCATTGATATTCATAATTGTGATACCGTTGTTTTCAAGGTAATCACAAATTTTTTCGTATTGGTTGGAATCAATATTTAAGTCTTTAAAATAATCATTTAGCCTATCGGATTCAATCACATCTTTGTTTTTCTTTGCAATTTCAACAATTCTTTCCAATTTTGCAAGAAAGTCGTCCTTTGATGCAGCTGTATTATCAGTTTTTGTGATTTCGATTTTTTTAGCAGCTTTTTTTGTGTTTTTTTTAGCAGTAGTTTCTTTTTTTAAAGTTTTATCGTCATTATCTTTAGCATTGGAAGCCATTAGCACCTATCCTTTCAAATCTTTACTTTATTAAAAAGCGTAAACTTTTGTAATTATATCATAAATATAAATTAAAATCTATTACAAAATTTTTAATTTGTACAGGAAAGTTTGAATATTTTATACAAAAGTGGTAAGATATAAGAGGTTATTAAAATAAAATGATTCGGAGGCACGAATGAGCGGTGATGAGAGCAGTCAGGTAATTGACTTAAAAAATGAAGGTTCAGTGAAAAGAGTTATAGGAATAGTAAGCGGAAAAGGTGGAGTAGGTAAGTCTTTTGTTACATCAAGGCTTGCATCTATTTTCGCTAAAAAAGGTTATAATTCGGCAGTTCTTGACGCGGATATTACGGGACCGTCCATTCCAAGATGTTTTGGGATGAAAGAAAAAGCTGTAGCAAAAGAGGGTATAATACAGCCCGTAGTAAGTAAAGGCGGAGTTGGTGTGATGTCTGTTAACTTGCTTTTAGATGATGAATCTGCTCCTGTAGTATGGAGAGGACCGATAATAGCGGGGACGGTTAAGCAGTTTTGGTCTGAGGTTGACTGGAAAGATATAGAATATATGTTTGTTGATATGCCGCCGGGAACCGGTGATGTACCGCTTACAGTTTTTCAGTCTCTTCCGGTTGACGGAATTATTATAGTTACTTCTCCTCAAGAACTTGTGTCGATGATAGTAGAAAAGGCTGTAAATATGGCAAATGCTATGGAGATTCCCGTACTTGGTATAGTGGAAAATTACAGTTATATAAAATGCCCTGATTGTGGAAAGATAATCTATCCTTTTGGAGAAGGAAAAACAGATGATGTAGGGCTTAAATATGGAATCCCTGTGCTTTCAAGACTCCCTATGGATAACAGGATAGCTGAGGCTATGGATAAAGGATTGGTTGAAAAACTTGATATGGATGTACTTGTCGAGACTGCCGATACAATAGAATTTTTACTTAGAAATGTGGATCACAGTACAGATACTGTTGATTATGGAGAAACTCATAAAATAGCGATAGCCGTTGATGAAAATGAAAAAATGGTGGGAAAGCTTGCATCCGCTGTAAAATTTGTAATTGCAGATACCAAGGGAAGGAAGATTTTAGACAGAAGTTATTTGGAAGTAAAGTCAGTAGAAGAAGCGGTTTCGTTGCTTAAAGGTGAAGGCGTGGACATGGTCATAAGCAACGGAATTGATAAAAAACTTAGAAATTTACTATCAGATAATGAAATAGCAGTTATTCCGGTACTTAGAGGCAGTGTGGAAGATGTACTTTCTAATTTTTTGGCAGGAAAGTATAACAAAGCTTAATTTTTGTTTAAAATAAAAAGGGTTAAAAAACAACTTTTTATTTTACATTTACCCGGTGTTGTGATAAAATGTGGACAGTTAAATATAACACATTAATTTAAATAGTGCCGTAAAGGCACGGATTGGAGATTATATGTATTTAGTATCAGCAAGAGATATGTTAGTTAAGGCAAAAGCAGGTCATTATGCAGTAGGTCAGTTCAATATCAATAACCTTGAGTGGACAAAGGCTATACTTCTAACTGCAGAAGAACTTAAAAGCCCTGTTATCTTAGGTGTTTCTGAAGGTGCAGGAAAGTACATGGGAGGATACAGTACCGTAGTAGGTATGGTAAACGGTTTGCTTAAAGACCTTAAAATATCGGTTCCTGTAGCTCTTCATCTTGACCATGGTTCATTTGAGGGATGCTATAAGTGCCTTGAAGCAGGATTTTCTTCAATCATGTTCGATGGTTCACATTATGCAATAGATGAAAATGTTGCCAAAACAACAGAACTTGTTGCTGCCGCTCATAAATTGGGCGTTTCTATCGAGGCTGAAGTTGGTTCAATCGGTGGAGAAGAAGATGGTGTAGTCGGTATGGGAGAATGTGCAGATCCTGATGAGTGTAAGAGAATTGCAGATCTTGGTGTAGATTTCCTTGCAGCAGGTATTGGAAATATTCATGGAGTATACCCTGAAAATTGGCAGGGACTTTCATTTGATACTCTTGATGCTATCCAAAAGAAAACAGGAATTTTACCACTTGTACTTCATGGCGGTACAGGCATTCCTGCTGATATGATTAAAAAAGCTATTGATCTCGGTGTATCCAAAATTAATGTTAATACAGAGTGTCAGTTATCATTTACTGCAGCTACCAGAGGCTATTTCGAGGCAGGCAAGGATAAGACGGGCAAGGGATTTGATCCGCGTAAGGTACTTGCTCCGGGATTTGAGGCTATTAAAGCTACAGTTAAAGAGAAAATGGAACTTTTCGGTTCAGTAGGAAAAGCTGAGTAATAAATTTTGCTCTTTTATCTAAAATTAAATTTATTTTGCCACATCAGGCTAGAGGTTCAAGCGTAGATTTTTCGCTTAAAGCTTGGTCGGATGTGGCAGTTTTATTAGAAAGTGAAGGAGCTGTTATTTAATGTGGATTGCTAATAATTGGAAAGAATATGAGGTTTTGGATTGTTCTTCGGGAGAGAAACTTGAAAAGTGGGGAGATTATTCCTTGATTCGTCCGGATCCTCAGGTTATTTGGGATACGGAAAAAGATTTGAAGGAATGGAAAAGACCGTCTGCACATTATCATCGCAGTAATAAAGGCGGAGGTGAATGGGAATTTTTTAATCTTCCTGAACAATGGAATATCCACTATAGAAGCCTGACTTTTAATCTTAATCCTTTCAGTTTCAATCATACAGGACTATTT
>CAUTOC010000076.1:0-7618 GCA_963539695.1 uncultured Catonella sp.
ATATTATAAATACCCTTTATTATCGTACTGATGATTAACCTCTATTATTATAATTAATCAGACAACCGCTTACAATTATATCCTTTTCCTCATCTGTCATAGCACCAAGAGATAACTCTATCTCCTTAGTTCCGTTTTCATTTACTATCACAGCCTTCACAGTACTCTCTCCGTTTTCAATAACAGACTTAATGCCCTTTATATAAATGAAATCACCTTTATGGAAAGGAATATTTTCATCTTCATAAATAAACGGTATCATACCCCAGTTCATTACATTTGAGCGATAACGCTTAGTTGCATAGCTCTTTGCAATATTGGCAAGTCCTCCAAGTACACGCTGACAGCTTGCCGCCTGCTCTCTGGCTGAGCCGTCACCCGGTTTAACCGCATAGATGGCACTTCCTATCTCCGTAAGTTCAGGCTTAAAATCATCATCATAGGCTTGTAAAATGGCTACCACCTCATTAAGCTTGTCATCACTAAAAACCTTGCCATTAAGCCTCTCCTCTTCCATACTTCTAACCTTCTTTGCCTCACCCACATACTCAGGATCTTTCCTTGAAAGAGTGAACTCTGCAAGTCCAAGAGGGTTTGAGCGGTAGGAACTGGTTTCGCCCGAAGGAATAAGTTCATCAGTTGTAGTAACCGGATCATGGATTTCTGAAACTATCTTAATCAGTATATCATCTGCAAGTTTCTCCATCTTTGGCCAAGGCACAATGTTTGGACCGTATTTAAGCTTGACAGAAAAATCCGGCTTGCCGACACCGTTAAATACCCTGTTATCGTATATTTTCCCGTCATAAAAATACTTAGGATTACTATATGTGGCATCTATCTCACAAGCAGAGGTCAGTCTTCCCTTGTTTGCCGCAGTTGCAGCTATACTTCTTGCATCCATAAGAGCAACCGAAGCCATTTGTCCGCTTCCCGGCTTGCTTCCTTCCCTGCTTGGGAAGTTTCTTGTAGAATGTCTTATGGAAAATGCTCCGTTTGCAGGTACATCTCCGGCACCAAAGCAAGGTCCGCAGAAGGCTGATTTTACCACCGCCCCTGTCTCCATAAGAGCCTCTACAGTACCATTTCTTACAAGTTCTATGTAAATAGGCTGGCTTGCAGGGTAAAGACTCATAGAGAACTCATCATTTCCTATGTATTTACCTTTAAGTATATCTGCCGCTGCACAAATATTCTCAAATCCGCCACCTGCACAGCCTGCTATTATTCCCTGATCTACAAAAATTCTACCGTCTTTAATCTTATCCATAAGTGAAAACTTAATATCTTTACCGAAACTTATCTTTGCCTTCTCTTCCACCTCATGTAAAATATCCTTAGGATTTTTATTTACCTCATCTATCAAATAGGTATTGCTTGGATGAAACGGCATGGCTATCATAGGTCTTACTTTATTAAGGTCAACTTCAATAAGTCCATCATAGTAAGCAGGAGCTGTAAGTTTAAGTTCCTTATAATCCTCAGGGCGTTTATGTATCTCATAAAACTCCTTAACCTTCTCATCAGTTTCCCAAATAGAAGAAAGACAGGTAGTTTCGGTAGTCATAACATCTATACCTATTCTGTAGTCAACGCTCAGATTTTTAATTCCATCTCCGATAAATTCCATTATCTTATTGTTTACATAGCCCTTTTCAAATACCTCACCTATAATAGCAAGGGCTATATCCTGTGGACCTACCCCCTTTAGAGGCTCTCCTGTAAGTCTTACAGCTACCACCTCAGGACAGGCAACATCATAAGTCTTGCCAAGCAGCTGCTTAACAAGTTCAGGTCCTCCCTCTCCTATAGCCATAGTACCAAGTGCACCATATCTGGTGTGACTGTCTGAACCCAGTATCATCCTGCCGCCACCCGCAAGTACCTCTCTTGCAAACTGATGAATAACTGCAAGATTAGGCGGTACATACATGCCTCCAAACTTCTTGGCACTGGAAAGTCCAAACATATGGTCATCTTCATTTATAGTACCACCTACCGCACAAAGCGAATTATGGCAGTTAGTAAGTGCATAAGGCACAGGGAACTGCTTTATACCTGATGCAACCGCTGTCTGCACTATACCTACAAAGGTAATATCATGGGAAGCAAGACAATCAAATTTAAGTTTAAGATTATACATATCCTCTGATTTATTATGTGCTTCAAGTATTCTATAAGCTAAAGTATTCTTCTTAGCCTCTTCTTTTGTTATATTTACACCCTCACCCACAAGCCTCTCTTTTATATCAGTCCCATCCTCAAAAACTTTACCGTTTGCTATATATGCTCCATTTTCCGACAATCTTATCATATATTCTCCATTCCTCTGCTATACATGCAGTAGTGAAAGTTATTTGTTCATTGATTTTCCACATGATATATGATTTTAAAATAAATATCAAGCCACCCCTTGTCATATTTATAATTCTGTAATAAAATTAATCAGATAATACTAACGCACATTAAATAGGAGGTAATTATGAGGCATCTGATAAGCCCGCTTGATTTTTCAGTCGATGAAACCAATGATATTTTAAACCTTGCCGGCGATATCTACAGATACCCTGAAAAATACAAGGAAATCTGTCATGGTAAAAAATTAGCTACATTATTTTATGAACCGAGTACACGAACCCGCCTTTCATTTGAAGCAGCAATGCTTAATCTTGGCGGCAGTGTCCTCGGTTTTTCTGAGAGTTCCTCAAGTTCAGCCGCAAAGGGTGAAACCGTAGCCGATACAATAAGGGTAATCTCAGCCTATGCTGATATCTGTGCTATGAGACACCCTAAAGAAGGAGCACCGCAGGTGGCTTCTATGTATTCTGAAATCCCTGTAATAAACGCGGGAGACGGCGGACATAACCATCCTACCCAAACATTTACAGACATACTTACCATAAAAGAACTTCGCGGCAATTTAGGAAATATGACAGTGGGACTTTGTGGAGATCTTAAATTCGGAAGAACGGTACATTCCCTTATACAGGAGCTTGTAAGATATCCTGAAATTAAATTTGTACTTATTTCTCCGGATGAACTAAAGCTTCCCGAATATGTCAAGACCGAAATCCTTGATGCAAACCACGCACCTTACACTGAAACAACTTCTCTTGAAAATGCTCTTCCAAATCTTGATGTACTCTATATGACCCGCGTTCAACGCGAGCGTTTCTTTAATGAAGAGGATTATATAAGGCTTAAAGATACTTACATCCTTGATATGCCAAAACTTGCCAACGCCAAGTCTGACCTTATGATACTGCATCCGCTTCCAAGAGTTAATGAAATATCAACTGAGGTGGACAATGATAAAAGAGCAACCTACTTCAAGCAAGCGAAATTCGGTGTCTATGTAAGAATGGCTCTGATACTTCGTTTACTTGAGTTAGCATAAGGAGGTAAAGCATGTTAAATATAAGCGGTCTTAATTCCGGTTATGTAATTGACCATATCCCTGCAGGGCTGTCAATGTCCATTTACAACTACCTAAATCTCGGCAAATACGATCATCAGATAGCCATTATAAAAAATGCAAGAAGCTCTAAAATGGGTAAAAAAGATATAATTAAAATAGAAGGAATCCCCGAGGATTTAAATCTTGAACTTCTATCCATATTTGGAGATGACATAACTGTAAATGTTATCGTAGACGGAGTTATAAAAGATAAACTTCACCCAAGCCTTCCTGAAACGGTAAATAATATTTTTGTCTGCAAAAATCCACGCTGTATAACCTCAGCAGAGCGTGGGCTTAAACATATTTTTAAACTTACTGACAAAGCAAACCGAACTTATCGCTGTATCTACTGTGAACAGGCTTATAAGATGAACAAATAGCAGAAACGGAGGATCATGGAAAAACATAAAGAAAAAGAAACCAAACTTAAAAAAATTAAAAGAGTGCTTGCCCTTATAGGTATTGTTCTGCTTTTAGGGCTTTACGGAGTTACACTTATAACTTCATTTTTGGCAAGTCCAATCTCTCACACACTATTTATAGCAAGTCTTGTATGTACAGGTTTTATTCCTGTCGCAATTTATATATTTATCTGGTTGCTTAAATTTAGATAAACCACTATTATTACTGTTAAAAATAAACTTATAAAAAATTTATTTAATAATCATCAAAAATTAAATTTTAATAACTTAAAATGCTGTCATTCTCTACCCAAAGAATATGACAGCATTGTTTGATTTTTAATGATTTTCATAATAAAGGCATTTTTGAACTTTACTATAATCACCATATAATCTCGTATTTCCAACTTTTACAAAAGAACGGGTTTTTATATAATAAGTATTGTTAAGCGACATTTTCTTTATTACAAATTTTGTATTTTTAGGTGAATTAGAAAACATTTTTTTAGCTTTCTTAAATTTTTCATTTGTAGAATACAAAACTTCATAACCACTTACTGTATCATTTTTTTCTACTTTAATTTCAATTACATCATTTTTACCCTTTTGTACTATATCTGCATTATGAATATCTCCCTTGCTTGGAATAACTTTAATCATATATGTTTTAGTAACTTTTCCATCTAAACTGGAAGCAGTTACTTTTGCTATTCCATATTTTTTAGCAATAATAACTTCATTACACTCTTTCTTAGAGCCATCAATACTGTTAACTGTAATTATTCCATCTTTAGTATAAGTATTTGACAATTTTAATACATCACTGTCAGTAGAAATTTTTAAATCATTAATTGCATTTTCAGGAACAGCTTTAAAATTTAAGTTTACTTCCTCTCCAATTTCAATTTTATTAGGAATACCATCCACTTCTATATCTGTAACAGGTACCAAATCAAAAAATGAAACCTGATAAGAAAGTGGTCTATTAAGTCCTGTAATTGTAACCTTGAATTTATCTCCATTAATATACTTCTCTATACCGAAAGGCTTAAATATTATACATCCACGCTGTCCATAACGATCATTATTTACATTAAAATATCCGTCAGAACTTTTTGTTTTACTAAAATTCCAAACTTTATTATCTCCAAGTCTTCTAAGTTCTACATTTACACCGGAGGTAGGCACTTCATACCCCATTGATATGCTCCAAGGATAGTCTTTATCAAAATAATCAACAGGCATATTTTGAGCAGGCCATGCTATACCGTACTCATTTACTGTTTCATTTTTGTTACTAACTGCGTATGTTGATAAGTATTTATTGTAATATCCAAAACCGGTAGCTGTCATATAAGGATTTAATATCCAGCGTCTATGCCCCAGTTTTTCTATATTGGAAGAATTTTCATCTTCTGCATATACAAAAACCATTCCGCTGCTTAGATTATCATATCCCATTCCGACATTACTGCGTTTAGCACCTTCTTTACATATTTTATATAATTCATCCGACATACCTTCCGGCTTATCAGGATAATGTGTAAGTACATTATTTATAGCATTTATAACACTTGCTCCCTGAGCAAGTGTCACATAATCTTCATTTAACACAACATTAGGTTTAATACCCGCTATATAACGCATTTGATTTACCGCATTAAGTGCTGACTGCAAAGTTTCATTATTTAACTTTCCAAGAGAGTATGGCGGGGTATTTAGCGGTTTCTCATCGTATGCTGCCGGTGAATTAAAATCAGCGGGATGATTTTTTACAAATTCTCTTATTTCATTTTCTGTATGATAAGCTACATTTATGCCGGTTGCAGTTATTTCTTCTGCTTTTGTAATATTGTTCACACTCCCACGAACCGATGACATACCGGAAATAAACATACTTGCTAATAACACTGCAACTATTTTATTTTTTATACCTTTTCTCATCAAACCATTCTCCTTTTCTATGTAGACAAAACCTCTGCAAACAGCATAATTGTAAGCAGGCTGACAAATTATGTTATATTGCAGAGTATTTCATAAATAATTTGAATTAAATATAAATATTTACCTATTTAACAATAAATTTCTTGTGAATAATTCTTCATCATCTTCATATCCAACAAAATAAATCTCTTCAATTTCACTATGATTAAAAAAGACATTATATTTTTCACTAAGGTTTCCTTCTGGATATAAGCAGGCTACATAATCCCATATTCTTCCTGGCGGAGCCTGTTTTTGTTTTCTACCAAATATCATTATTTTTTTTGTTCCATTTACCAAGCGCACAACTGAACCAATCGGCAAATATTTTTCTTTAATTATACTAGACATCGTTACCTCCTGTAGCAATATGATATTTATTAAGTATGTTCTGCACTCTGTTAGAAAATATCAGCTCATTCTGATCCATATCGCAAATTTTAATATTAAATCCTAGGTTATCATAAAAAGAATGCAGAATAACTTCAGCTTTTTCAAAAATATAACTTTTATCCTGAAATAGTGGTTTATCTCTAAATGCAGCGATTTTTAAAAGATTACCACATTCCCATACCAAACTATCATTTACAATTTCTGTTAAAAGGCGTATGTCATT
Organism: uncultured Catonella sp.; assembly: GCA_963539695.1. GTDB lineage: Bacteria > Bacillota > Clostridia > Lachnospirales > Lachnospiraceae > Catonella. The sequence goes on from CAUTOC010000076.1 coordinate 6,461, forward strand.
AGGCGGAATTTCAATAAAATAATCTCCATCCTCATTTTGAATAACAAAATATAATTCGTTAATGTTTTCATCTAGTTGATCAAGAGACATGGTTTTATCAATTAATTTGTCCAAATGGACTATTGCATAGAAATCCTTCATAATACTTAACAAAATATCTCTCTGTATATCAAGCCATAAACTACTTTCATCTGCTAATTTAATATTCTCAGGCTTTAAATACAACATATATTCAGAGTTTTCTACATTTTTTTCAAAATATATGCCATTAAAAAAATCTGACTTATTATTTATTGATTTGCTTAACAATCGCTTTTCCACCTTCTTTTCCCAATAATGTACCGAATATTCCTCCAATAATTCCACCAATTGTTCCTCCGACTAAAGTCCCTAAACCAGGACAAATCATTGTTCCAATAGCAGCTCCTCCCATCGCTCCTGCTTTGGCTCCACCAACTCCTCCAACCCATCCTCCAGCTACTCCTGCTGTTGTTTCCATAGTATTTCTTCCAATTGTATTTCCATCAGATCTAAACGAATTATAGACATCTTTAACATCTGATGCAACTGCAATCGCAGTTAACGCTCGCCCACCTACTTTAGCATATTTAGCTAGTTTATCATAGTTCTTTGCTACAGCATATGTTACATTGGAAATTGGCTTATGATTTAATGATTGATATATTTTGTTGTTAGGATATAATTTACCATTTGTATTTATATGAGGATACATAGGCTTTGGGGGAGATTTATGAGCTCCATCAATTCTAGAAACCCACTGAGGTTTTATTCCGTTATTGCCTTTTCTCAAAATATTCACCTTAGTCGCTTCTGATGTATTTGTTTTTATAAAAAAATTTGTATCCCGTATTGGATTGTTTTGGGTGCTTACACCAACACCTTTAACAACCACTGATGTTTTATTATCGGTAACAGACGAAGTCTTTATTGAAGACTTATGTGGTGCAGCTTTTATAGCAGATTTATTACTCTGCACTTGAATTGATGTATTTGTAGCATAACTACTACTCGAAACCTTGCTTGATACTTTTGATGCTGAACTATGGCTCGAAGCCTTAGTTGATCCTTTTGATACTGAACTGTGGCTCGAAGCCTTAGTTGATCCTTTTGATACTGAACTGTGGCTCGAAGCCTTAG
>CAUTOC010000077.1:0-7107 GCA_963539695.1 uncultured Catonella sp.
TTGTTCTTATGAGAGAGGAAGTAACGAGAATAATAACAGATTTATTCGTCGTTTTATAAAGAAAGGAACAGATATAGGGAAGTACAGTAAGAGATATATCAAGAAGATAGAAAAATATATAAACGCATATCCAAGGAAACAGTTTGGTGGAAAATCTGCTGATGAAGTGTATAGGGAAATCTTTGCTTGAGGTGGACACTTAGTGTTGCAATTTATAATCCGCACTTTTCCCTTCAATATTCCAAGCTCCGGTTTCTTCGGCAAACCTCACTTTTATACTGTTCCTATGCCATACAGATGGTTTTAAGGTTTCTAGAATAAAGTCATTAATGTCCTCAGCCGGTATCCAGGCAGTACCAAGCTTTACATTTATTTCAGAGGCAGTAAGTTCTTTTGGCATTGCCTTCATCAGCTCTGACTTCTGATATTCCAATAAGGCAATCTCACTATTTAAAGCTTTTTTCTCCTGTTCTGTTATTCTTCCTGCTGACATTCTTTCAGCATATTTTAGTTTTGAAATATAGCTGTCAACTATGCTGTTTTTTTCTCTTATATTCCCGGAGAGATACTCGTCTTTTGTCACATATTCATACTTAGGGGTGTCAGTAACCGCTGCATTTATAAATGGAAGGTTTCCGTTTTCAGGTATAAATGATACCGGTTCATATCGTTTCTGCATGTCTGTAAGATTAAGGAATATTTCTCCCTTCAATTCTTCTATAAGAGTCTTCCTGTCCTTTCCCGTAAGCCTTTCCATATAGGAAAAATCAATTTTACCCTTCTGTGACACCGAAAGAACAAGAGCTTCAGGTGATGTGTCCACATGCTCTATAGGCTTTGCTACTGCTATTGTTCTTTTTGTAAATATATCGCCCTTTGACACAAACTTCCTGTCTTCATCAAGCACCTCTGCTGATGATACAAGCGGGAATGCAGCATCCTGCCTGAACAGTCTTGTATTCCCCTGTCCGTTTATAAAACCATATTTTTTTGAAAATGTATCATAGACTTCATTTAACCTGTCTTGAGCCGCTTTTACAGCTTCATCACTTACGTTTTCCTTCCGGGATTTTATTACATCATCAAGAGCATTTCTTACACCTATATATGCTATGACTTTTTCTTTTTCACTTTTCACAGGCTCCCTTCTTATGTGTATGGTATGTTCCTTGCCTTTCTCATCGGTTTCTGTCACAGCTTTCCACATCCAGTTTTTCATAAAAAGTGAATTTTCCCTGTAATAAACTTCTCCATCAATTACAGTATATGAAAAGTTTCTGACATCATCGGTTGCAGGAATTGTTTCTTTTTCTTCTTTCAGTATCTCTGCTTCTTCATACCTTGTTTTTCCGGATATCTTCTCCCCGATGATTTCAATCCTCTCACCAAGGCTCTTTCCACTCATTTCACCGGATACTGCAGAAAGAACAGGGGAACAGGTAATCGTATTGCCAAACCTTCCGGATACTTCTTCCATAGTTCCAATTACCATTTCAGGGTTATCTACAAAGTATTTATTATAAGTAAGCCCTTTATCATCACTTGAGAGATGTATCCAGTCCTCATCTCGCTCCATTACGCTGTCCCTCTTTTTAAAGAAGATAATGTCAGATGTTACCTCTGTTCCTGCCATCCCCTTAAAAGTGTTGTTTGGAAGTCTTATTGCACCTAAAAACTCTGCTCTTGCAGCAATATACTTTCTTACGCTTTCATCCTTTTTATCCATAGTTCCGGATGAAGTGATAAATGCTATTATTCCGCCATTTCTTACCTTGTCTATGGATTTTGCAAAAAAGTAATCATGTATAAGAAAATTATTCCTGTCATAGTCTCTGTCATTTAGCTTAAAATCTCCAAATGGCACATTTCCTATTGAAGCATCAAAAAAGTTGTTTGAGAATGTGGTTTCTTCAAAGCCCTTAATCTGTATATTACTCTCCGGATAAAGAAGTTTCGCAATCCTTCCACTTATGCTGTCTTGCTCAACTCCGTAAAACTTAACACCCTGCATTTCATCAGGAAGATTACCCAGAAAGTTCCCGATTCCCATTGACGGCTCAAGCACATTTCCTTTTTTAAATCCCATGTCAGAAAGAACACTATACATTCCATCAATAACTGCCTTTGGAGTGTAAAACCCTGTAAGGGTTGACTGCCTCGCTGCTTCATATTCGGACGGCGTAAGACTCTCTTTAAGGAAGTTTCTTACAGCTTCCCACTGCCCAAATTTGGTCTCGTCAAATACATCAGCAAGTCCACCCCAGCCTACATACTTTGCCAGTACTGCCTGTGCTTCGGTATTAAGTTCTCTTTCTCCTTCTTCAATGTTTTTCAGCATCATTATAGCTTCAACGTTATTTACAAGCCTTTTACCTGGTTCAAGAGTTTCAGAAAGCGTATCTGGAGTTATTTTATAATTGCTTACATTATCTGCCTTTATGATTGGCTTCACATCTATTGCAGATTTTGTAACCTCAGTAATTTTTTCTACATTAAAGGCAGCCTGTCCTCCCATAGTATCATCAGAAATTATAAAATTTTCAATTTCTTTAATATTTTCTTTTTCAGTATCATCTCTTTCTAATTCAGCTTTTTCGGTGTATTCAGCCTGTATTTCTTCTTTAGGTAATGATTGTTTTTCATGCTGAAGCTTTTCTTCTGATATAGACTGTCTGAATTTTTCTAAGTCTTTTGTTTTTGCATATAGTTTTTCAACCGGATGTACATCACTATAATATTTAGTCAAAGGAGTTCCGCTTTTATTTACAGGTGAAAGCCTCATCATGCTTCCTGTAAAGGAATTAGGACTGTATATATTTCCTGATATTTTATATTCTTCATTCTCATAGATTACCGGAAGTTCTTTAAGGTCATAATCTTTAATGCTTAGCAGTACAAGCTCATCATTCTTTGGAGTATCTTGTAAAGGTTTATCTTCTTTAATTACTTCTTTTTCAGAAACTTCCTTTTCTTCTATGGCTTTATCCTGAAGCTTACTTTTTTCGACCACACTTTCCTTTTCAAATCTCTCTTCCATTTCCCTGATAAAGCTTTCTGTAAGTTCTTTGGCATAGCTCCATACCGCAAATAGCCTTGTATTATTGTCAAGAACCCTAAAAATCTCTTTTATGTCATCCTTTCCATAAATACTGTCTACATCTTCACCAAGCTTTGAAGCAAGAAGGATAGAGCTTATTTTCTTTGTGGCATTAAGGAATTCTTCTTTCTGTACCTGTCCTGATTTATGTCCATGATAGAATTCATTATTTGTCATAGTGGTATTTCTTACTATATTTTCCATCCTATTAAGCATATCATCTTCAATATCCTGCCCTAAGCCTTCTTTATAAGCCCTCATTATATCAAAGCCCTTATACTTTTCTTTATATTCTGCAGTATCACTTAAGGTAAATCTCCCCATATATCTTAGTACATCTCCTTTATATGCTGTAATATGGGGTTTCCCGGCTGTTTCTTTACCTTCTGTTGAAGCTTTATCAAGAACATATAAAATTTTAGGTTCCCGGCTGTTTCCTTTAAGAAGCATTAAGGTCTTAGAGCCACCTTTTGGCTGCCTTCCTATTTGTTGCCATCTTTTATATGTTTCAAGCCGAGTAAAATTTATCTTTTCTTTCCATAATATGAGCTGGTTTGAAAATGACTGATTACTTGCTTTTTCTGCTATATTGAGAAATTCGTTTAGGCTTTCCATTCTGTAAAAGTCCCTGTAAGCCTCGCTTAATACTCCCATCAGCCTTCCCGTCTCTCTTGCATAATAGGCTCGCTTTTCGTCCTGCGTATATTTATTGTACATTATATTCATCCTTTTAAATATTTTGATTTTGATAATGTCTTTTAAAATGAAGAAAGACCATTACTTCTGTAACAGCCTTCCTTTATGCTTCATCATTAAATTTTCTGAAAATCGTTCAGTTCTGATTTAATTATCTTCAGACGTATACCTATAAAAGTTCTGTAGTCTTAAATCAAAACACTCCCTGTTTCTTTCTCCAAGCCATTTCATTGCATTGATAAATGACCTAAGCCTTGTTTCTCCTTCTTCTTCAAGCTCCCGGATCTCTTCTCCTTCTTCATAGTCGCATTTTTCTTTAAAATAGTCCACCAGTTCGATTGCATTAGGCATCTGCTCAAAATAATTCCTAAATGATTCTTCCGGATATTCTTCCGGATTAAGTCCTGCCTCTTCGTCATCCAGCCCTTCCATAAGCTGCATTACCTTCGCAGCTTCCCTAAGGATTTTAATATCAACATACTTATCATCAAAAAGGTCGGCTATTTCTTTTTCATATCCTGTTTTTGCATCTTTCCCTTCTGCTCCGGAGAATGGGAAATAATGAACATCTCCATTTTTAAGTCTTAATCTTAAAAGTCTTGGAGGATTGTATAACATCATTGTTCCTCCGCCTGAAATCTCAATGTTATAAGGTGCGTGGATAAAAGCATATCCCAATGCCGGTACTGATATTTCGTATTCCTCCGGTCTGTAACCATAATCATCAGTAGCCACAATATTTGCTGAAACTATATCATCATATAGTGTAAGACTTTCAGGGAAATAAGAGTCAGGTTCTGACACCGTTCTTATAATCGGTTCTCCGTAATCTTCTCCCTCTAAATCAATAAGCATGTTCTCATCGTACATAAAAAACTCCTTTCCGGTTTTTATATTTTATCCTTTTTATGACAAAAGGGATAACAATTTCATCCGCTATCCCTTGTCTTTATTACCCTTTTATATTAAATTTCAACATCCCATTCATCTTCATCCATACCGTTAATACTAAGTAAGTCTTCTATTTCAATACCATCTGTTTGTTCATTTTCTTTATCCCTCTGCTCATTATATTCTTTCTCGAGCTTTTCAGCCTTTACCGGATCAAATGAAAATGGTATCAGGTTACATTCTTCATCATACCGGTATATTCCGGTTACTTCTTCATTTATTTCACTATCGCTAAAATAAAAATCATTTGCAGAAATTAGAAAAGTTTCTAAATAATCAGCTACTTCTCCCTTTGCAATTCCAAGCTGAAGATATTTTTCATCAGCACTCTGCAGAAACAGATGATGGCTTTTTATCTTAGTTGTAGGATTAGTCATCTCAACTATTTTCGCCTTATCAAGGTTGTACATAAACTCCTTAAAATAATGTATTCTGTTTTTTACATTATCCAGCTGTTCCGGATTATTTTTATTTATCCTTTCATATATTTCCTCGTCTGTAAGCTTTTCTTTCCTTACCTTATTAAAAAGTCTTATGCCCCTGATACCTTCACTTGAAGGATTTACATAATGTAATCCTAACAGATGTGGCAAAACATTTCTGTCAATCTTGATATTAAAATTCATTCCATTTGTTTCTATTAATAAATCCAGATTTGCAATTCTCTTTCCCCATTGTAATATTTCCTGAACTTTCTTCATGTCTTCTCCTTATATATAATGCATAAAAGGAAATCTGATATAGCATCAAATTTCCTTTTACATTGGGCTTTTAACGTGTTTCGGCTGGTTTTACAGCTCACTTCCCCCACGCTTTGGTCTGCCGCAAACCCTAACGGCAACGCTTTTCGCTGACACAGTCAATTTCTAACCCCCCTGTTTCAGGGAAGAGGTAAGCGTTACCCCTGAGCTTATTTCTCAACTGGATTATACCGCTTAAATATGGTATTTTTATGTCAAATTCACACTTCTAAGATTGGCTGTATATGCCAGTCATCCCATAAAGCCCCTTTGCAGTTTATTTCTCCCACAAGATTAGTCTTTAATTCACCTGCAGGTGTCCAACAATCATTTACTTCTGCATATATATCATATACTCCATCTGGATACCAGATTGGGAGGAAATGTAACCTTCCGTCTGAGGTTCCCTTATAGCCGGTGTAGCTGTAATTGTTCTTAGGAAGGGTAAATTTATCAGTCAGTTCCTGAAATCCATTCGTCTGCTCAATCCTGTCTCCCCATCTCCAGTATTTTTTATAATTAAATTCAGGAAAGAAATATCTTGAAGTCTGAAATCCTGTAACAGCTCCTATTCCACTTCCCTTTATCTTCATGGAGATATCTGCACCTATTCCATATCCGCTTTTTACATAGTTTTTATCAGGATTTGCCCTTGAAGCAGTACTTGCCGGGTGTACATCCATGTTACTTTCTTCTAGTTTCACTGAAAACTTCTTTGGTTTTGTAGGTATCCTTCCGTTTACTATATATGTCACACTGCTTCCATTCGGAGCATAAGAAGTTTTGTACTCATGCTTACCAAAGCTGTAATAAGCATCATTGTCATATTCAGGGTAGTAACTTACTCCGGTTATATTTCCTTTGGTATCCCTATACACTACACTTCCCCAACCTATAAAATCACCGTTTGGATGATATGTGGTCTCCCAGATACTCCAGGACTGTTCTTCTTTCTTTTCAGTATCCGTTATTTTTTACTCTGATGGTCTAAAGTTCACATCGAAATCAGTAAGATTTATGGGCTTCTTATCATCCGCATTAGGATTAAGCGGTTCCCACAAAGATTTTTTCTCAATATCTGTTGATATAACCTTCACTTCACTTTTCCCCGAATGTGTGACTGTTGCCATAATCTCCATATCTACAGGCTCTTTGGGTGTATGCCACCTTACCCATACGAGCTGGTTTCTTCCTTTTGGCACATATACATCTCCTGAATTAAGTCTTCCCACTCCCGGAATGTCAAAGTTTACCCGGATTGGATTATCAGGGGTTGCATCATTGCCTGCTGTTACTATTACTGAGGTATATACATCAGTATCCACAGAATCACAGGAGGTCTTTTCTTGAAGCTAAAGCTATTTGGGGACTCACCGGCATAGCCGGTGGTTTATTTTTATTGTGATATACAAAAAACGCTGCAATTTTATAACAGCAGCGTTTATTTTGTAATACTATCAGTTATATCTGATTTTCTATTTCTAAAGTCTAAGAATATCAATCATATATATTAATCTGAATTTACATGAACATCGACTCGGTTTAATCTGTAATCATTTGGGAGTACTCCCATATATTTTTTAAATTGAGAAGAAAAACTTCCTGCATTTTTATATCCAACGA
>CAUTOC010000078.1:0-6947 GCA_963539695.1 uncultured Catonella sp.
CGACCTGTAGGAACCGAAAAACCTTCCGGAAGATTATCAATTTCCTGATATACATAATGAACCGGAACTCCCGCTTTTTCTTCTAACCTATTGCCGATGATTTCCATAAAATCATCTTTAATGTCCTTTCTTATAATAACGACAACCTTGTTAAAGCCTGCTTTTATAGCATCAAATACGCTATAGTCCATTATTACTTCACCTTCAGGACCAAATGCGTCAAGCTGCTTAATTCCGCCATATCTGCTACCCATTCCTGCCGCCATTACTACTAAAGCTACATTTTTCATAACTGCCCCCTTAAAATATCAAATTATTTTTCTAAAATCACTTTTCCTTTTTCCGTATAAAAATTAACCTGCTCTTCTCTTAATGCTGAAGCTTCAGTGATTTCTCCGGCTGTCATTTCAAGCAATTCTTTATAAAATTTCCCTGAAACTTCTTCTGTGATTAAAACAGATATTTTTACCTTCTCCAAGTACTCAGTTTCATATATTATTATTCCAAGCTCCGGCAGAAGATGCTGAAGCTTTGGTAATAATCCGTAGTCTATAACAAATTCAGTAAGTTTTGCAGAAATCACTTCTACTATCTCAGCATTTTTAAGCACCTCTGCCGTTACTCCCGAATATGCTCTTACAATCCCGCCTGTTCCTAACTCGGTTCCACCGAAATATCTTGTGACCGTTACTATTACATCCGACAGTCCTGCACCTGCAATTACATCTAAAATGGGCTTTCCTGCCGTTCCTGACGGCTCACCGTCATCACTTGAATGTCTTATTCCTTTGTCTGAAGCCAAGATATATGCAGAACAGCTATGTGAGGCATCATAGTATTTTTTCTTGGTCTGTTTAATCAATGCCTCCGCTTCTTCCTCAGACTTTACTTCCGCTATATGGGCTATAAATCTTGATTTTTTTATCTCTATTTCAGCAAAAGCATCTTTTTTTACTGTCTTATATGACACTATCCACCTCTTTCAATATTTAACCTTCCGCTCCCGATTTATCTTCGTCATCAGTTTCTATTGCTGACGGTGTAGGTTTGGCAGGTGTAAGATGCGTATTGCACTTTGTTTGTGCTTTATGAGTTAAGATATATTGAGTGTCAGCCGTAAAAGAATGTCTTTTTACCGCCTTTCCGTGAGCATCATTCTGGGTTATTTCTTCATTTTTTATAAGAAATACTTTGCCGGATACATTCGGACAATAAGGTCCTGCCGCCTCTCCCGTATCTTCACAGATATTTAGTCTTACATGGACATCACAACTCTCTGTCGGCACTGTTCCTATAGCAAAATATTCCTTCTTTACAGTTGAACCGCCGGGTGCCTCATCACAAAGTCCCGGCACTGCAAGTTTTCCGCACTTAGTACATATTAGAGCTGTAGTAACCGATTCAGGTGCTGCAAAAGGTTTAGGTTTAAGTTTTTTCTTGGTATTTATACCGTCCATTATAGCCTTCCAAATCGGAAGATGTCTTAGTTCATAACCTATCTGTGATGTCTGTTCATCATATCCCATCCATAATGTGCAGGTATAATACGGCGTAAATCCTGAAATCCACAAATCATTATCCCAGCTTGAACTTCCCGTCTTTGCCGCCTGTCCCATATTTACTTCGTCAAGCTTTGCCCTGTAAGCTGTCGCATCTGTACGCGTAAGCGTATCATGCATGGCATCTGTAAGTAAAAATGCTGTAGAATCCTTCATTACCTGCCTTGATACCTTTTTATGCTCAAGTACTACATTTCCGTCATGGTCAAGCACCTTACTGTAAAAGCTCGGTTTTATATATATTCCTTTATTGGCTATGGCTGCATAAGCCCCTGTAACCTCAAGATTGGTAGCTCCTTTGGAAAGCCCTCCCAGTGCAACCGCATAACCGTTGTCATCTTCCGTAAGGGTAGTTATTCCAAGTGCTTTAAGATAGGCAAAAGCCAACTGCATTCCCATTGATTCAAGAGCTTTAACCGTAACTACATTCATAGAGCGGTAAATACCGCGCCTGTAGGTACTAAGCCCCTCATGACTGTTGCCCCACCAGTTGCGTACTTCTTTATTACTGTTAGGATAATAGTATTCGCCGTCATCCTGTACACTCGCAAGTGTATAACCGGCAGTATCAAGTGCAGGCAGATAAGTAGATAATACCTTAAATAATGAACCGGGCTGTCTGGTTGAATCTGTCGCCCTGTTAAAGGTGAGATTACCTGTCTTTTTTCCTCTTCCGCCCACTATAGCCGTTACTGCACCTGTTTTCTGATTCATAACCGTAACGGAAATTTGCGGCTCTATGGTGTATTCGGCTCTTTCTCCGATTATTTCTCCGCCGCCTTTAAGCTTTGCCTTCTTAAATTTCTTTATATAATCGTCAGCAGCTCCTTTTTTATCAAACATAATGCTATCCAGTTCAAACATTTTTTGTATATGTCCCTCTGAATAGTTAATTGTCTTACCTTTTTTATCCTGTATAGAAAGGGCATAAGTAAGTTTCCATTTATTCGGCATTCCGGCAAACATCTTCTCATCTGCAACCGCATTATTACATATTTTCTGAATATCCGGATCTTGATAGGTATAAATTTTAAGTCCGCCTGAGTAAAGATAATTATATGCCTGAGTAACGGAATATCCCTTTTCTTTACACAAATCCTCAACTACCTGACTTATGGTAGCATCCACATAATATGAATTTACTGATGTATCTACCTTAATTTCTTTATTTACAGCCTTTATCCTCGCATATACATCATCACTTTCAGCTTCTTTACGCTCTTTTTCAGTAATATAGCCGAGCCTTAACATATTCTGAAGCACAGCTTTGCGTCTAAGCTCATTTTTCTCAGGATATGTAATCGGATTATTTCCTGTAGGATTTTGAGTAATTGCCGCTATTACTGAGGCTTCCGAAAGTGTAAGTTTATTAACATTTTTATTAAAATACCTGAGTGCGGCAGTCTGTACGCCAAGCGTATTTTGTCCAAGATTTATAGTATTCAGATAATACTCAAGAATTTGGTCTTTACTGTATATATTTTCAAGCTGTATTGCCAAATACTGTTCTTGTATTTTTCTCTCTACCGCAGCCATTATTGTTTCTTCTTCACCGCCGGCAAATACCTGATTTTTGAGCAGCTGTTGGGTAAGGGTACTCGCCCCCTGCTTTTTTGTTCCCCTTGATAAAAGTGCAACAAAACCCGCTCTGAAAGCACCTCTTACATCTATGCCTCCATGCTCATAAAAACGCTCATCTTCTATTGCTATAAAAGCCTCCTGAACAGTTTTTGGTATGTCGTCCAATTTCTTATATATACGATTTGCACCGGCTCCGACAACTGTCCTTACCTTCTTTTTCTTCACATTGTAGATATAGGTTTGAAACCCTGTAGGCATGACATTTACTGAATTAATCTTAGGTGCTTTATCAATTATACCTCTCACGCTTCCATATATCATATAGCCGCCCATTATGGCTGTAACAACTACTGCAACCATAAACAGTCTCACTGCCCAAATAAGAACCTTTGAACCAAGCTTTTTGGGGACTGATCCATATTTCCTTCGCTTTTCTTCTATGTCAAATCTGCTATAACTCATACTTCTCCTTTTAAAACCTACTCGTTCTTTAAAAGATTTAAAAACTGAAACACCGGCTCTGCTATCTGCCCCATATCATTGTAGCAGGCTGCTATTCCCCTCTCAGGCAGAAAATCTTTCATTTTAACTATAAAAAGTTCCTCTTCATTTGTTTCATCTATACAATAATCAGGAACACAGGCTATTCCAAGCCCTATTCTTGCAAGGTCTATAAGTAAGTCATTACTTGCAAGTTCAATAGCCGGAACCAGCTCCAAGTGGCGTTCTAAAAACAGCTTATGTAAAAATTCACTTGTAGTCGAAGCCTTGTCAAGCATCATCATAGGATATTTCTGCAATTCAGAAACACTTTCTATCCCGCTTATAAGTTTAGGAAAAGCTTTTTTATTTGCTACAAAAATATCCTTAAATTCTTTAACCGGAATTATTTTACCAACCTGTCCGAGGGCACTGTTAGGTGTATTTACAACTATAAGGTCAACAATACCGTTTTGCAGATAATCCACACATTTTAATGAAGTTCCGTTCACTACTTTAATATGAACATTCGGATATTTCCCATGAAATTCTTTAAGAAAAGATTTAAGATAATACCTGCATATAGTATCACTTGCACCAATACTTAACTGTCCTGCATTTAACGATTTGGATTCCAATATTCTTGTTTCTCCAAGATTAATCAGATTGATAGCAGGTTCTACATGACTAAAAAGAATTTCTCCCTCTTTAGTAAGTCTTACTTTTTTGGTACTTCTTATAAAAAGTTTCTGCCCAAGTCTTTTTTCAAGTACCTTAATTGACTGGCTTACTGCTGACTGTGATATAAAAAGTTCTTTAGATGCTTCTGAAAAACTCAATGTTTTTGCCACATGATAAAAAACTTTATACAACTCATGATTTATATCCATTTCCTACCCCTTTTGTTCCGGCTGTAATTCTTATTTTAATTTCTTAATTAATCCAGTTTCTCACTGCTTCATCATGACTTCCTACGGATGAGCCTAATATTTCAAGCCCTTTTTCTACCTTTGCACCTTCACAGGTTGTTCTTAACTCTTCTATGGTGTTTCCGAATCCGCTGCCTTCATGGGTGCAGAAAGGTCTTATAGTCTTACCTGTAAAATCAAACTTTTCAAGAAATGTAAATACACACATAGGCAGTGAACCCCAAAAATTAGGGTATCCTATATAAATTGTGTCATATTCATCTATACTTGTTATACAGTTTGCTATTTCAGGCCTTGCATTTTTTGCCTTATCCGCCTTCGTTTCTTCAACACATATATTATAGTCGGAAGAGTATGGAACTACCGGTTGAATTCTAAAAAGTTCTCCTCCTGTAAGCATAGCTATTTTCTTTGCTATAATTTCAGTATTCCCTTCTTCTAAGGAAATTACATCTCCAAGAAAATAATTCTCTTCTGATCTTGAAAAATATGCTATAAGTGTACTCATAAATATAATTCCCTCCTACTTATATTTTTTAATCAATTTATTTATGACTCACCTTATATTATCTCATTATTTGTTCTACAAATCAACAAAATTTATAATTTTATAATTTTTATTATTTTTTTATTTTTTCTTAATTTATCTTATTAAAAATATTTATCATTAATACATTATTATTTAGTCATATTGCAAAAATTATATAAAATTATGAAAAATTTCTGATGATTTTTGTTTTAAAATAGACTATAATAATAACATACTTAGCTAAAGATTGCGACACTGAAACAAATGCAATCAAGCAATACAGTTTTTAATTTTGAAAGGAGTAATTTATGTCTTGTACTACAATATTAGTCGGTAAAAAAGCCAGTTATGACGGTTCTACCCTTGTTGCCAGAAATGATGACTCACCTTCAGGCAGTTTTATGCCTAAAAAATTTACTGTGGTTCATCCCGAGTCACAGCCTAAGAAATACCGTTCCGTAATTTCTCATGTAGAAATAGAGCTCCCTGAGAATCCGCTACGCTATACTGCACTCCCGAACGCAGTAGACGGTGAAGGTATTTGGGCTGCCTGCGGTGTAAATGAATTAAATGTATCAATGACAGCTACAGAAACCATAGCCTCCAATGAAAGGGTGCTTGGAGTTGATCCTCTTGTAGTGTATCATCCTGCAAAAGGTGAGGAAAATACAAAAGAATATATACCTGAAAAAATAGGCGGAATAGGCGAAGAGGATATTGTTACCATAGTTCTCCCTTATATAAGAAATGCAAGGGAAGGAGTGTTAAGGCTAGGCTGCCTGCTTGAAAAATACGGCACCTACGAAATGAATGCAGTAGCTTTTCAGGATGAAAATGAAATATGGTGGCTTGAAAGCATAGGCGGACATCACTGGATAGCAAGGCGTGTACCTGATGACTGCTATGTCGTTGCTCCAAATCAGCTTGGAATTGACAGCTTTGATTTTGAAGACGCCTTAGGAGATAAGAAAGAACATCTCTGCTCTGATGATTTGAAAGAGTTTATTGCTGATAACCATTTAGATCTTGCACTTTGCAGAACATTCAATCCAAGAGATACATTCGGCACTCATTCCGACCTTGACCATATTTACAATACTCCCCGTGCTTGGGTGGCTCAGAAATATTTCAATCCTACTACAAGTAAATGGGCAGGTGATAATGCAGACTATACTCCGCTTTCAGATAATCTGCCATGGTGCAGAGTTCCTGAAAAGAAAATAACTGTTGAAGATATTAAGCGGGTGCTTTCAAATCATTATCAACATACACCTTACGACCCGTATACAAACGGAGCTAAAGAGCTTTATCGCCCGATAGGCATAAGCCGTACGGATGTACTTGCTCTTGTGCAGATTCGCCCTTATATGCCTGAGGGACTTAAAGCCGTTCAGTGGATAGCCTTTGGCAGTAATGTATTTAATACCTTTGTAGGAGTTTATGCCAATATTGCTAAAACCCCAAATTACCTCTCAAATACAACAGGTGATTTAGACAGCAATAATTTCTACTGGGCAAGCAGACTGCTTGGAGTGATTGCAGATGCACATTTTAATCGTTGCCTTCCAAATATTGACCACTACCAAACAGCAGTTATGTCTAAAAATCATGAACTCATAAATAAGTTTGATAAAGAATTTGCTGATTATATGAAAAATGAAATATCTGATAAAAAAGAGTCTGAAATTCGTTTTTGTGAGAGAGCAAACGAAGAGATTGCTAAAATGCTTATAGAACAGACTACTAAAACTCTAAACAAAATAGTATATAATGCAAGCTGTCAAATGAAAAACAGCTTTTCAAGATCCGACGCATAGTCATGACCACCCGTCCAA
This sequence comes from uncultured Catonella sp., assembly GCA_963539695.1. GTDB lineage: Bacteria > Bacillota > Clostridia > Lachnospirales > Lachnospiraceae > Catonella. The sequence continues at coordinate 6,914 of CAUTOC010000078.1, forward strand.
CGGGTGGCTTGCTCCGGGCTATAAGCCCGTGTTA
>CAUTOC010000079.1:0-6657 GCA_963539695.1 uncultured Catonella sp.
GATTTTGTAGTAGATACAGCATCTGCTCCTGCCGATAAAGCTGCAATAACATCTTTTTTATTTAGAATAAGACCTCCTGCAATAAGAGGAAGTTTTATCTCACATTTAAGTTCTTCTATGATTTCGGGCATTATACCGGGCATAATTTCAATCATATCCGGACAAGCAAGGTTTACTTGTTTTTTTACATTTTCCATAGCCATCGAATCTATGATAAAATTTCTGAGTATTCCGATAAGTCCATTATCTACTGCATGTTTAACAAGATTTCCTTTGGTACTGATTATCCCGTCTGCTCTTGTATTATTTTTAATATAATCTATCGCTTCCGATTTTGCAGATAATCCCTGTATCAAATCAGCATGTACTATTGCAAGTTTATCTTTAGATTTTATTTTTTCTACAATCGTAGAAATACTACATACCGTTCCATATAAGATAAATATAAGCTTACATTCTGTAAAAAGGCTATTTGTCAGACCTGCCTCATCCTTTATTGCCGCTATTACCGGGGATTCAGCTATTGCTTCCAGCAATTCTTTTTTTATTTCATTATGTAATTTCATCTATGATGCTCCTTATGCCTTATAGTTACAGTATAGCTCTAACTTACAAATATCTCAAGCAAAATAATCCCTTGCTTATATGCAGCTTTTTTAGATTTTAACTACAATTTTTCACACTTTATTTACTGACTCCCTGTAAATTATTTTACCATTTACTAAAATAGGACCAAGCACCTTTTTCCACGGTTCTTTAATCTGCTTTATTATTAAGTCAGCAGCTTTTTTTGCTATATAATTTGTATCAGGCGCTATCGTAGTTAACTGCGGCATTGAAAGCTTTGAAAATATATCATTATCAAAACTTACGATAGAAATATCCTCCGGTACCCTTACTCCTTTTTCTTGCAGTTCTTTAACAACTCTATATGCAGTATCATCACAGTTGCATACAAAAGCTGTGGGAAGTATTTTAGGAAATTTAATTTCTATGTTCTCATTATCGGCTGTTCTATCCTCAAGTACCCATTCTTTTTTAACTTCAAGCCCATTTAACATCATAGTTCTTAAAAAACCTAAATAGCGATCCATTATACTTTTGGTAACATTTATCGACCCTATAAATCCTATATTCTTATGTCCCATAGTTACCAAATATTCGGTAAGACTGCACACACTGTATATATTCTCAATCAAAACTGTAGGTGTATCGGAATAATCATCATCTGTATCAACATATACTCTTGGAAGTTTAGTCTTTCTAAGCATATTTAAAAACTCCTCTTCAAGTCTGCCAAGTGCTATTATTCCGTCAAACCGATGAAGATTTAAAAGTCTTTCCGTATCCTCATAATTTTCTTTTTTATTTACTGAAATAAGTGTTCCTATATTGTTTCTCTTAGCCAGCTCCACAGATATTTTTTGGTATATATTGGGATAAAAGTTACTGTCATCCGCCTTTTCCAAAAATTTATCAGCACAAAAAACAGCTATATGATATCCTTCTCCCATATTATTATTTTCGGACTTAGGTGCTTTATAGCCATATTCTATAGCCTTTTCCACTATTTTTTTCTTTAACTCAGGACCAACTCCCTCTTTACCGTTAAGTGCCTTTGAAACGGTAACCTTACTTATGTCAAGCATGTCGGCAATTTTTTGCATTGTTATTTTGGTTTTAGCCATTGCCCTCACCTCTTTTAATTTTAAAATTAAACTTCATTATGACTGATTACAGCCCCTTCGCCCCCATATAACTTAACCGGTTCATCAAATTCTATTTTTAACACTGTCATATATTTTCCACAGTCATCAGGTTCAAGAGAAATCCAAGTAAGTCCCGGTATATTAAACCATGGAGCTCCTCCATACATATCATGTGTAAGTTCCTTGCCATTCTCAAGTATCTTAACAGTTTTAATTTTATTACACAAGCCCTTTATACATATTCCATCTCTTGGAATATCATAAACAAAAATATATAAGGTCTTTTCATCTTCAGAAAGTGTGCTTCCTCCCGCAAAGTATTCACAAGGAAGCCCTGCCTTGGTTTCATATATTGCCTCTTCATTTTCTTTTATAAAACCGCCAAGTGCTTTAAGAATTTCCACCTGTCTTTCATCCACAGTTCCGTCTTCCCTCGGTCCTATATCTAATAAAAGATTTCCCCCCATAGTTATAGTATCAACAAAAAGCCTTATTACCTGTCCTGCACTTTTATAATGATTGTCCTTATGCTGATAGCCCCAAGAATCATTTATTGTAGTACAAAATTCCCAAGCTTCCTTAGGTCTTTTTACAGGAAGTCCCTGTTCAGGAGTAAGATAATCTCCATAACCTGCAAGCCTTGAGTTAATAATAATATCCCTGTTGAATGAAAGCAGGTAATCCTTAAATTCCGGCAATCCCCACTGATTAGCACTTCTCTCCCAGTCACCGTCAAACCAAAGTAAATCCACATTCCCATAGTTTGTCAGAAGTTCTCTTAGCTGATTTTTATTAAATTCTAAAAATCTGCTCCACTTTTCTTCATCCTGCACACCGTTTTTAGGAGAACTGAAAGGATTGCATAAAGACTTATCCTCCGGTATAACTCCTCCCTGATACACACTTGCATAATCAGTATGTGACCAGTCTATAAGAGAGTAATAAAGCCCTATATTAATACCTTTTTCTCTGAATGCTTTTACATATTCCTTAACCAAATCCCTCTTTGTCGGAGTTTTTTTAAGGATATTAAGTTCTGAGTATTTTGTATCAAAAAGAGCCATACCGTCATGGTGCTTAGTCGTAAATACCGCATACTTTGCTCCTGCTGCTGCTGCAAGTTCCGCCCAGTCTTTCATATCAAGTTTTGATGCGGTAAACCCTCTAGCCTGTGCCATATAGTCCTCATAAGAAATATTCCCATTATAAAATGACCAGGACTCAGCCACTCCTTTTACGGCATATATACCATAATGTATAAATAAACCTAATTTTGCCTTTTTAAACCATTCTTTCATAAGCTTTCTCCAATATCAACTGTGTCAAGAGCCTTTCTTAAAACACCTGTAAGAGTTCTTGTTTCATCAAGTCTATATTCCCAAAACATTATACCGCCAAGCCCGTTACAAACCACATACTCCGCTTTCTCCCTGCAAGATTCTTCATCATCATAACTTATAAATGTATCTCCGTTAAACAGCCAAGGTGCTCTTGCTTCTTCATCAAAAAATCTTTTATATCCGTTTTTATTTATATATTCACCTACAAGCTGACCGTATGAAGGTCCATAACCACCTGTGCTTTTTGCCATCTGATGTATACCGTTTTCTCTGTCGGGTACTCCTGTCCACATCCTTGAATAATAGGCTGCGCCAAGTATAAGTTTCTCTCTACGAACTCCTGCCTTTTTAAAACATTTCACCGCATTTTCTGCACTCGTCTGTGAAATATCTTTTTTATCATTTAAAAGATTGGTGTGATGTCCCGTACAGATATGATAACCACCCCTTAAATCGTAGGTCATAAGCTGTATATAATCTAAGTATTTCTCTACCTCTCCCATTTTTGTCGAATTAATAAAATACTCTCCGGCTCCTGCCGCTATGGTAAGCATTTTATCGCTGTTACACATAGAAGTAAGTGTTTCTCTCGCAGTTTTTATAAGCTTTGTAAAATTTTCCCTGTCATCCGGCGATGCTGCTATTCCCGCTGTAGCTATGCAGGGATATTCCCAGTCTATATCAAGTCCGTCAAGTCCGTATTTCTTTACTATTTCAACAGCAGATACTGCAAATTTTTCTCTGCCCTCTTTACCGGAAGCCGCCTCAGAAAAACCGCCTGCACTCCAGCCTCCTATTGATAATATAATTTTACATTCCGGATTTTCTTTTCTTATTCGCACATATTCCTCAAGCAAACAATCGGGTGCGTAAATTACGCACCCGTTACTTATATGTCCGAATGCTAAGTTTATGACATCAAGTGCTCTTATATCAGATACACTTAGAAAAGAAAGATCCTTTGTACTTACATAACCTATAAGTTTTTTTCTTTTCATAAATATCCTCTGCCTGTTCTAAGCATTCCTATAAAGATTATAATGTCAAAAGTATTTGACACTTGTATCCTATAAATTTTATCAGCTATTCAAAAACCTTGAATATGCGGCATTATGTATTTCCATATATCTTTCAAGCCCAATCTTATTGAGTGATTCTATATAAGCATCCCATTCTTTGTCTATATCTCCTTGACCTGTGCACCATTTTGCTTTCTGCTCATTTACAACCTTTGATATATCTGTGGACAAGGTTGACAGTTCGTTAGCTTCATCAGGACTGTAGTTCATAAGAGGAAGAGGTTTCATAAGATATGGAGTATATAGTTTCTGTCTTTCATCAGCCTTAATTTGATCCTCTGTCTTTGTAAGATATTTTTCTACAACTTCTTTTGACTTATCCTTGGCTACATAAGGTCCCGGAGCCTGTGGGCTTTTTCCGCTCTCACTAGGAAGAATTTCAAATTTACCGTCACCTGTTTCCTTTAAATAACTTCCATGCTGTAATCTCAAAGAAGTTATAGGCTCATAGAAAGAGTCTATAAAACGCATAGCCGCTTCAGGGTTCTTGCAAGCTGTAGTTATAAGTCCTCTTCCCTTATCTATAGAAAAGTCCTCACAGCCCCACAGTCTTCCTGCAGGTCCTTCAAGTGGAGGAATAGTTACATATTCAACCTTTGCAGAAGTAACAGGACCGTTAGTAAGATAAGCTCCTACATTTCCGCTGTCTATTTTAGCCATATACTGATTATGGTCGTGGGTAAATACTTCTTTGTCAATATATCCCTTATCATACATACCTGCAAACCATTTTACATAGTCCTTATAGCCGTCTTGTGTAACTGCACAAACTATCTTATCCTCTTTTACCATAATAGGATCCCAGTCAGTAGTAATTCCCCAAGCACCACTGAAATCAGCATCACCATTCCATACATGGTAAGGAGGTGTAGGCTCAAATGTAAAACCTTTTTCATCTTTCTCACCGTTTCCATTAGGATCTTCTTCCACAAAACGCTTCATAAGATTCTCAAAATCAGCTACAGTCTTAATAGACTCAGGTTTTACACCTAATTTATCACACCATGCCTTATTTATATTAAGTGTAGTTGTAGGTACAGGATCTGCATTCTCATTTATCGCAGGCAATACATAAATATGTCCGTCAGGCATTGTTATAGCCTTGCGTATCTCAGGAGTTTTGTCCAGTATCTTCTTTAAGTTAGGTGCATAGCCTGCTTCTATAAGATCCTCCATCTGCCTTATTATACCTTTTGAAGCATAATTTACTACCTTAGTAGTACTAAGGCCTGAAAATACCATATCAGGAAGTTCATTTGATGAAAGAATAAGACCAAGTTTCTCGTCTGCACCGTCACCACTTATGGTTGTCCATGCTACATCGACATTACAATTTTTCTCAATTTCCTTAAAAATAGGATAATCTTCCCATTCACCACAGCCCGGCTCACCATAACCTACCGCGGTAAAGCTTAAAGCATCTTTAACTACAGGAAATCCTTCTTTTGCTACCTCATTTGCCATACTTCCCGTGCCGCTTGTTTTTGCACTGCTTACTTTTTCAGCACCTGTAGACGATTTAACCCCATTTGAAGCCGTCTTGCCTCCTCCCCCGGAGCAGGCGGTAAGTGCCATTAACATCGCCATAGATACAGCCAACATCTTGAATTTTGTTCTCATGCTTTCCCTCCTGTTTATATAGATTTATTTTTAAGGTTCAACCTTTTACAGCCCCCAACATCATCCCCTTAATAAAGTGTTTCTGCACAAAAGGATACATAACTAACACCGGCAGAGAGGAAACAATTATTACTCCGTATTTTATAAGTTCTGCAAGCTGCCTTTGGTCTTCAAGCCTTTCCATACTTGCATTACTTAAATTAGTTACACTTGTTGATTGTATAAGTATCTCTCTAAGCACTACCTGCAAAGGCATTTTCCAGTTATCTTTTATATAAATAAGTGCACTGAAATATGAATTCCAATGACCTACCGCATAAATCAACAACATTACTGCGATTACCGGTTTTGAGATAGGAAGTACCACCTTGAAAAAATACTTAAAATAATCACAACCGTCTACAGTTGAAGCCTCATAAAGTTCATTAGGTATATTAAGTTCAAAAAATGTCCTTGCTACAATCAAATTATATACACTTACCGCTCCGGGAAGAGTCAATGCCCATATCGTATTATATAAATGTAGAGATTGTATAAGCAAATAACTTGGAATCAAACCGCCGCCAAAAAACATCGTAAAAGTAAATAAAAACAGTAAAAACTTAGAGCCGACCATTTCTCTTCTTGAAAATGCAAAGGCTGCCGGTATGGTAGCTATCAGGTTTATAGCAGTACCGACTATCATATATAGAAGGCTGTTTAAATAGCCCGTCCATATTTTTGTAAATTTAAATATTTCTGTATAGCCCTTTATGTTAAAACCTTTTGTCCAAAACATTACTTTACCTGCCGCAACCTCATTAGGTGAACTAAAAGATGCTATCACCACAAAATAAAGCGGATAAAGTACTATCAATAAAATTAATATCATAAATGTATAATTTATCACATCAAAAATTTTATCTGACC
>CAUTOC010000080.1:0-6134 GCA_963539695.1 uncultured Catonella sp.
TATCATGCACAAGTTGAAAATTGTAAGTCTATTTATTCTTACAAACAAATTTTTTCTTAAAAATTACTGAAGATAAATATACATAATGCTCACGCAAAAATACACTATCCTTAAATACCGATTTATATATAATTGCTAAATTTTCACTAATCTCACCTTTTTTTAGTTGCCCGGAAGCAAATTCTTTAATCTGCTCTTTATACTTCTTATATATATCTTGAAAATCCGGTTCATTTTTGTGATTAATCAAATACGAATACAAGAGAGCTTTTTTTCCTGCACTTAACATATTGTCATATAAAAAATATGCGTAAACTGAAAGTTCGATTTTTTCAGCAGTATTATTCTTCATAGTCCTCATATAACGCTCATAAATACCTGTAAGTCTTATTCCTCTCTTTACCCCTACTCTAAACCATTCATGGTCATCATCACCGGTATCATTCTTCCTTATAAGCTGGGCACAAATCGCCTGTGCAACTTCTTCAACTCCCCAATTTTTATAGACTTCTTTCAAAAGTCTCAATACAAGAGTATTGTAATCACGCAAGCCATTTGCCAGTACAACAAATTTCTCAGTAATTATTTTACCTGCAAAAAATCCATGCTTTATAGCCCAATTAACTACCTGAATTGAAAATACATCCAATTTATTAAAATAATCAGGCTGTGATTTATATATACTCCAAGCCTCCATAAGCAAGAAGGAACTATAAAAGCCGCTATTATAAAGTTCCGCTATAAACTCCAGCCTTCTTTCAAGGTTTAACTTATACCTTCCATCCATGTGAATGAGAAAATATAAACCTGACTTATATCTTTTTATATTGGTAAGCTTTTCTACTTCTCTTCTATATTCTTCCTTCTCATCTTCACCTGCCAGTTGATACATAAAATACAAATGAATAAGCCTGAATAAAGGTTTTGATGTACTGCCATTAAGTTTTGCCAACTCTTCCTTTGCCTGCTTGTCATTTTTATTTATTATATGCAGATAAATATTCACATAGTCAACTATCTCCCGATCTTTTCCTGATAATCCAATGCCATATAAGGCAGTACGCATGGCAGTAGTTACACTTTTAACTGTACTTACTCCCATACGATATGAAAAATATCCCTCTATGAGTTTATTTATATATTCAAATCTTTTTTTATCTCCTGAAAATTTTTCATGAGAAATAGCTGTATTTACAAGATTAAATTCTATACAGATATCTTCTTCTAAAGTTCTTATTATAACCTTACCATAGGCCTTTTCCGCTTTTACATACTTAGGATTTATAACTACATCCAATTCGCAGATTCCCTCTTCAAACAAGTCATCTGTAATTTCATTTTTATAAACTTTTATAAATTTTCCTTCTGTAATAATCTCGGCTCTGATATATCCCCAACAACTTTTTTTAATTATTATCTTGTCTTTAATAGTTACTCCTGATATGTGGTAATTGTAAATTGTTTTATCTACAACAACTTTTACCGGCTGTTTACTTTTGGTATAACATAAAAATTCCTCTAATGCCCGCCTTTTATCCCTGTTTGCCAAAAGCCCTTTTCTTATAAGTTTCTCTTCTTCTCTGCCTTTTAATATAACTTCTTCAAACTCATCTCCATAAAATAAACCTGCTGCATACTCAGGATTACTTTTGGCAAATGCTGTAAATTGATAAATATTTCTTACCTCATCTCTTCCCGTCATAAGCTCCGGTGCTTGAACACTTACATTATATGGAAGATTAATCTCTCCACAATCAGTGATAAGATGAATATTTCCGTTATATTCCTGTTCTTGTTTAAGTCCTTTTCCATCAAATTCATAATCAACTTCTACTTCACAATTTGAAAATGCAGCTAAGTCAAACTTAAACCTATAATCATTACAGGTGATATATCCTCTTATTTTTCTATTCTGATATTTTACATCATCCTTATATCTTAGCTTAAAAGAACCGACAGTATCAGTGTCGGTTTTGACTAAAATTTCTAAAGAGGAAGGCAATACTAATATCTCCGGAAGTTCAAAGCTAAATTTTTCTTCCGCAAAATTTTCTATCTTTTTTTCCATTAGTAACCCCTCCTTACAAACACTATTATTTCTTGTAGATAATATCTTCCCTTCCCGGTCCGTTGCTTACCATAGTAACAGGTACTCCAAGTTCTTTTTCGATGAACTCAATATATTTCTTACAATTTTCCGGAAGTTCTTCATACTTTCTTATTCCTTTAATCTCACATTTCCACCCCGGAAGCTTCTCATATACAGGCTTAGCCTTCTTTAGTTCCGCTGTAACAGGGAAATCCTTTGTTACCTTCCCGTCTATCTCGTAACCCACACAGATAGGAAGTTCATCAAGGTATCCAAGTACATCAAGCACTGTAAGGCTTACCTCCGTAGCCCCCTGCATTCTTACACCGTAACGGCTTGCCACCGCATCAAACCAACCCATTCTACGTGGTCTCCCGGTAGTAGCACCGTATTCTCCACCATCTCCGCCTCTGCGTCTTAGCTCATCTGCTTCATTACCAAAAATTTCGCTTACAAATTCTCCTGCTCCTACCGCACTTGAATAAGCCTTTACAACAGCAATTATATCCTTAATTTCATAAGGAGGTATACCTGCTCCGATTGCTCCATAGGAAGCAAGGGTTGAAGATGAGGTAACCATCGGATAAATACCGAAATCAGGATCTTTAAGTGTTCCAAGCTGTCCTTCAAGAAGTATATTCTTTCCTTCTTTAATGGCTTCCTGTATAAAAAGTGCTGTATCACATACATAAGGAGCTATCATATCTCTGTATTCATGTAGAGTTGAAAGCAATTCTGCCTTATCTATAGCCAGCTTATGATAGAGATGTTCTAAGATTACATCCTTCTGTATGCAAACTCTTTCTAATTTATCTTTAAGAATTTCATCATCAAAAAGCTCTGATACCTGAAAACCTATTTTAGCATATTTATCTGAATAAAACGGAGCAATACCTGACTTTGTGGAACCAAATGAATTCTTGCCAAGTCTTTCTTCTTCATACTCATCAAATTTAATATGGTAAGGCATAATAATCTGTGCCCTGTCAGATACAAGTACCTTTGGCTTTGGCACACCCTTTTCAACCAAAGAATTGATTTCTTTAATCAGATAAGGAATATTAAGTGCCACTCCATTACCTATAATGCTTGTAGTATGGTCATAAAATACTCCCGAAGGAAGTAAATGGAGGGCAAATTTGCCATAATTATTGATTATGGTATGCCCGGCATTGCTTCCACCCTGAAATCTTACAATGATATCAGATGTCTCCGCAAGCATATCTGTAAGTTTGCCCTTACCTTCATCTCCCCAGTTTGCTCCAACTATTGCTCTTACCATTTGTCTTATCCCTTTCTATATAGCAAATTAGTTTGCTTCTTCTAATGCCTGTCTGCCAATCTCTATAGCACCAAGTATGCCCTGATTGTCACTTAGACTGTTTGGAACTATATAATTATCCATATCTTTAAGCTCTTTTGTATTTAAATATCCATTAAGCATCTTGGTTACTTTCTTCCTTACCATAGGGAAAAGTCTTTCCTGATGCATAACTCCACCGCCCAGAATTATCTTCTTAGGCGATACTGTAAGTATATAATTTACAAGAGCCTGTGCTATATATTCGCTTTCAATTTCCCAAGCCAAGTCATTATCTGCCAAATCATAAGCTTTTTTCCCCCATCTTGTTTCTATGGAAGGACCTGCTGCCAAACCTTCAAAACAACTGTCATGATAAGGACAGATACAATTTCCCTTATCTTCTTTATGTTTGTTTATAATAATATGTCCCGCCTCAGGATGAAGCATTCCATGAACAAGGTTTCCGCCTATACATATACCAACTCCTACTCCCGTACCGATAGTTATATAGAGTACAGAGTCTATTCCCTTTGCACATCCAAAGACAATTTCTCCAAGGCAGGAACCGTTTACATCAGTGTCCACCTTCATTGGAACTTTTAATTCTTTTTGTAATTCTTTAAGCAAATCATAATGTACCCATGGAAGTTTAGGTGTTTCTAAAATCTGTCCATAAGTAGGTGAATCAGGTGATACATCTATCGGACCAAAACACCCTATTCCAAGTGCATCTATATTTTTATCTGAAAACCATCTAACAATCTCAGGCACAGTTTCTGCCGGAGTTTTAGTAGGTATGGACATCTGCGTAAAAATCTCACCGTTTTCATTTCCAACGCACATAACCATCTTAGTTCCGCCCGCTTCAAGGCCACCTAATCTCATTTTTCTTCCTCCCGGATTTTACAATAATAATTTGCAAACTCGCTTTTTATTATAACATTTAATTTGGATATAATAAAGGGTAAGGAGTGAATAATTTGATATTATTCCTAATCTTTTTGTTTTGTAACATAATTCTCAACATTATTCCATAGTTTTTATAGCAGTTGTGTAACATAATTCTGAACTTTTTTCATTAGGCGGTAGTTCCTTCTACAAAAACGGTATCATGTACACCGGCAGATAATTAATACCATTCTCCCATTTATAATCCTTAGTATGAACGATATACCTGTTCTTGATACGGTTGCTAAACTTATCACAAAATATATCTAATGATTTATGTCCTCTGTAATTACCCGACTTTACTTCAATCGGATTAATTTTATTTCCACTTGAAGTAAGAAAATCTATCTCATACAGATGATTTGATGTAGTACTTTCCATAGTATAATAAAAGAGATTATTCCCTTTAGCTGTCAGCATCTGTGCTACTGCATTTTCAAATACATATCCCAAATTAACTTCCAATTTATCTGAAAGAAGTTTATTATATATTATATTTTCAGTATAAATTTTATCCTTAAATGCAAGTGTCACAAACAGTCCCACATCAGATGTAAACAGCTTATATCTTCCTGCATCCTTTTCCAGCGCCATGCCTACACCGGGATTATTGGCATGATATGCAATATTTACAGTATAAGAGCTAAGTATATCCGGTATTAATTCCCGCACCTGCTCTGAACGGGTTCCTTCCCTTGCATTTGCTAAAACATATCTTGATACATTCCTACTGAGATTTGACGGAATCGCATCATATATATCACCCGCAAGTCCTGTACCATCTATCTTAGTAAAGTCTTCTTCGTATAAATCTACTATTTCTCTTTTTACCTCATCAACTATCTGCAAATTGTTATGTTCTAAATATGTTTCTACTGACTGCGGCATTCCACCGATAAGCATATATAATCTGAAAATACGCATCATATTTCTGTGCATCATATTCCCTGCAATTTTTTTACTTTTTAAAAGTATTTTAATTGTATCCGCAGTAATTTCATCACCGATTGCCCACAAAAATTCTTCAAAATCCATAGGATATAGTGAAACCTTATGTTCTTCACTTGGAATCAATATATCCCTTGTATTCTTTTTTATTGATAAAAGAGAGCCTGTCTCAATATACTTATATCTTCCATCAGCCACAAGATACTTAATAGCCTGCCTCGCTTTTGGCAAAAGCTGAACTTCATCAAATATTATTACAGACTCATTTTCATATAACCTTACTCCGGTTAGCTGCTGTAATTGCAAAAAGAAAAAATCCAAATTGTAAGTATCATCAAATAATTCAATAATTTCCTTACTTGTATGCGCAAAATCAATCAGAATGTATGATTTAAACTCTTTTCTTGCAAATTCTTCTGCAATAGTTGATTTTCCAACTCGTCTGGCTCCTTTTATCAAAAGTGCATATCTATTGCTTCTGTTTACTTTCCATTCAACCATTTCATCATATATTTTTCTTCTAAAAACAGTTTTAGCCATATTGATATCACCTCCACAAGAACAGTATAACGCAAATCCCCATTCAAGTAAAGACAAATACTACGCAAATCCCCGTTCATAAATATACAGATACTACGCAAATCCCCATTCACTGCATGTAAAAAAGTGTGTGCTTGCACACACTTCGCGCGCGAGCGGTGCCGCAAGGCAAACTTCCCTACCGCGAGTCCAGCATCCCTCGGAGAGATTTTTATTTAATAGGAAATTTCGAAGAAATTTCCTATTAAATAAAATAAGCCTGTCCAAATATCAGACAGGCTCTAATTATTCTTTTTTTAATCCGAC
>CAUTOC010000081.1:0-5892 GCA_963539695.1 uncultured Catonella sp.
TCTGACAAAATTTGGCTCGTTTATATCAAACACCTGCCTTTCTTAAAATGATTAGGGTGTTAAAAGTATAACACAAAAACTCACGATTGGCTATAGTTAAAATTAGTGGTATAATATATATGTAAATTTTATAGCTTTGGAGGTTATTTATGAGAAAACAGAGATATTTTATCTTTTCATTTATTGTTATTTTATTATCAAACTTAATTTTTGGTATTAATGGCATAACTTTTGCACCGGCAAAAGAAGTTTCACCTTTGAAGTCGATAGATAAGAAGATTGTACTTGAAAATTCCGGAAGTGCGGTATCAGACGAGAAATATATCTATTATTCTTATCAGGGAGATGGAAAACGCATGGATATTATTAAACTTGACCCTAAAACCTTGAAGAGTAAAAGTATAGCAAAGCATACAGGAAACGGATTTACAAACTTATCAATAAAAGGAAATTATATATATACAGTTTTGGATAAGGCTAACGGTTATGGTGTAGGAAATGAAGAGCCTTATATTTATCGCATATCAAAGGATGGAAAGAAAAAGAAAATGCTTGCAGCAGGAGAAAATCCTATAATTGTCGGTGATAAGATTTATTATTATTCAGGAAAGATTGTAAAATTTAAGAATGAATTTGAAGAAGATAGAAATTTAAATGATTTTGAAAGTGACGGCTATATATCTTCTATGGATTTGGACGGAAAAAATCAGAAACAGATAGTTAAAATTAACTCTAAAGCTAATAGATGGCGTAAGTTATTTAAGAGTGGTGAAAAAGTATATTATGAAAATAATAAAAATCAGATTTGCGACCTTTCAGGCAAGGTTATAAAGGAGAGTAAACTGATAAATACAGGTGAAATGTATTTTTGGGGTTTTGGAGCACATGAAACTTATGATACAAAAACTAAGTTAAGGTACCGTAAAACAGATGAATTTGGAGCAGATAAATTACAGGTTGGAACTTATAAAGCAGGAAAATGGAAGTATAAAACACTTGCACAGTTTTATATGTTACAGAATATCTCTGTATTTGATGATTGTATTATCGCAAAGGTTTGGGAAAGTGTTGATGAGGAACAGCAATTATGTAAAATATATCTTCTTGACAAAAACGGAAAGAAACTTAAAGAGTTTCACTCATGGATTCCTGCTGAGTAAATGTGATTAGGAGCTGATTTAATGAAAGATTTGATAGTTTTAACAGGACCTACGGCAGTAGGAAAGACATCATTGTCTATCAGCCTTGCAAGGGCAGTAGGGGGAGAAATAATTTCTGCCGACTCCATGCAGGTATATAAACACATGAATATTGGAACTGCTAAAATTACAGAAGAAGAGAAGTGCGGTGTTCCTCATTTTCTTATAGACGAACTGGAGCCTGATGAAGAATTTAATGTTACAATTTTCAAGAATAAAGTAATGAAATATATGGAAGAAATCAGAAACCGAGGGCATGTTCCGATAATAGTGGGTGGAACAGGGTTTTATATACAATCGGTGATTTATGATATTAACTTTAGTGAATACGGTGACGACAGTGAAGTGAGAAGAAAATATGAAGAAATGGCTGAAACTTTAGGCAAAACAGAACTACATAAGAGGCTTTATAAGGTAGACAAAGATTATGCTGATTCGGTTTCAGAAAATAATGTAAAAAAAGTGGTAAGAGCCCTTGCTTTCTATGAAATGACAGGGGAGAAGTTGTCGGTGCACAACAAAAAAGAAAGAGAGAGAACTTCGCCCTTTGATTTTGCATATTTTGTACTTACTATGGACAGGAAAAAACTTTATGAAAGAATAGACAATAGGGTTGACCTTATGTTTGAAATGGGACTTGTAGATGAAGTAAAGAGTCTTATGTCAAGAGGTTACAACAAATCTATGGTTTCTATGCAGGGTATAGGTTATAAGGAGGTTATAGATTATCTAAACGGGGAAACAAGTCTTTTTGAATGTATTGATATAATTAAGCGTGATACAAGGCATTTTGCCAAAAGACAGCTTACCTGGTTTAAAAGAGAAAAGGTTGTAAGTTATATAGATAAGGATGAATTTACAACAGAAAATGAATGCCTTAAAGAAATTTTAAGAGTATGTAATTCTTAGAGAAAATGTGATATAATTATAATAAAGATAAGTTTTAGGCTAAATGGAGATAGGGTATGAAACTATATTTTATTGGTGCTGATCATGAAGTTACAGGAAGTGCACATTTTTTATCCGCCTGCGGAAAAAATATCCTGATTGACTATGGTATGGAACAGGGAATCAATGTATTTGAAAATGCTGAACTGCCTGTTGCTCCATCAGAAATAGATTATCTTTTGGTTACGCATGCCCATGTAGATCATACCGGTATGATACCTGCTCTTTATAAAAATGGATTCAAAGGCAAAATATATGCAACCACAGCTACTTGTGACCTTTGTAATATTATGCTTAGAGATTCTGCACATATTCAGGAATTTGAGGCGGAATGGAAAAACAGAAAAAATAAGAGAGCCGGTAAGGAAAGATTTGAACCTGCTTATACTATGGAAGATGTTGAAGGTGTGCTTAAACATTTTAATAATGTAGAGTACAATGAAGATATTGTACTTTGTGAGGGAATAACGGTTTCATATACTGATGTAGGACATCTTCTCGGTTCAGCAAGTATAAAGGTTGTTATAACTGAAGATGATATCAATAAGGTGATTGTATTCTCAGGAGATATAGGCAATATAAACCAGCCTATAATAAAAGATCCTGAATATAGCACAGAAGCTGACTATGTAATTATGGAATCAACCTACGGTGACAGATTGCATGGAGATAGAATTAATTATGTGGCTGAGCTTTCAGATATATTAAATGATACTTTTAGTAGAGGCGGTAATGTAATTATACCTTCATTTGCAGTAGGACGCACTCAGGAAATACTGTATTTTATAAGAAAGATAAAAGAGGACAGGTTGGTTTACGGCTATGATGATTTTGAAGTTTTTGTAGACAGTCCTCTTGCAATAGAAGCTACAAATATTTTTAATGAGAATTATGCCGAGTGTTTTGATGAAGAGGCTATGGAACTGATAAGAGCGGGTATAAATCCTATCAGCTTTGAAGGGCTTAAAACTTCCGTTACAAGTAACGACTCTATTGCAATTAACTTTGATAAAAAGCCTAAGGTTATAATCTCAGCTTCCGGAATGTGTGAGGCAGGGCGTATCAGACACCACTTGAAACATAATCTTTGGCGAAGAGAGTGCACAATACTTTTTGTAGGTTACCAAGCAACAGGTACTTTAGGGCGTATACTTGTGGACGGAGCAGAGAGGGTTAAACTTTTTGGTGAAGAAATTGAAGTAAATGCAGAAATTAAAGTACTTGCAGGTGTAAGCGGTCATGCTGATAAAAACGGGCTTATTTCTTGGGTATCAGCCTTTAATCCAAAACCTGATGCTGTTTTTATAGTGCATGGCGAAGATAAGGTAACTGAAAGTTTCAGAAAAACTCTTGTAGAGGAATATAAGCATAATGCTTTTGCTCCTTACAGCGGCTCAATATATGATTTAGCATTAGGTAATTGGGAGTATATAGCTGAACCGGTAATCATAAAGAAAGAGATTAAAAGCGGTAAACATAGGGCTGAGTATGAAAAACTGCTTATGGCAGGTCAAAAGTTGCTTGATATAATTAATGCAAATAGTGGATTAGCAAATAAAGATATGAATAAATTTGCTGAGCAGATTGAAGCAATATGTAATAAATGGAAATAAATGAAGGGATGTAAAATATGGTAACTAATTCCGGTGAAAGAATAATGGACAGCGATATAGCAAACAAGCTGAATCAGCTTGATATAATTTCGTTAAAAGATGGGCTTACAGGAGTGTGGAACAAAAAATATTTAGCCGATAAGGTGGATGATTATGTAGGAGGAGAAAGAAATTCAGGAGTATTATTTATAATTGATATTGATGAATTTGCTAAAATTAATGAAGAGTACGGTCATATTATGGGAGATGCCTGTTTGGTAAGACTTGCCGGAGTACTAAGCAACTCTTTTAGAGACAGAGATATAGTATCCAGAATTTCAGCAGATGAATTTGGTGTATTTTTGGTAGGAAATCTTACTTATAAAGACATTAACAGTATTTCAGGTAAGCTTTTAAAAGTGGCAAAAGAAGGATTTGACGGAATGAAGCTTGACGGAGAATTTACTATATCAATAGGTATTGCAAAGTCTCCTGCAAATGGAAGTGATTTTCTCTCCCTTTATAGAAAAGCAGTTGAAGCACTTAGTCGTTCTAAACAAAACGGTAAAAATAATTTTACCATAGCTGATGAGGATTATTCTAAAAATAAAGTTATGAATACCGGTGCCGATATGGAAATAGTAAAGCATCTTATTTCTGAGAAAAATAAACCGAATGGGGCTTATAAAGTAGAATATGAGGGATTTAAGCATATTTTCCGGTTTATTACAAGGTATGCGGCAAGGCAGGAAACGGATATTGAGATTATCCTTTTTACTATTTCAAAGAAGGACGGAAATATGATAGACCCGCTAACTCTTTCAGATGCGATGTTTGATCTTGAAAACATAATAAAGGTATCGCTAAGAATAGGAGATGTGGCTACGAAGTATAGTTCCTGTCAGTATTTGGTAATGCTTATTGGAGTTGATAGGGTAAATTATGAAGATATTGTAAAAAGAGTGGTTAATAATTACTCATCTTTTGCAGAAAAGTATAACATTTTATTAAAATACGATGTTGATTATCAGGTATTGTTGGGAGAATAATAAGTATGGAGATAGAAAGAAAGTTTTTAGTAAATAAAATTCCTACAGAACTTGAAAATTATAAAAAGCTTGAGATAGAACAGGGATATATAAGTACAAAGCCTACTATAAGGATAAGAAAAGCTGATGAAAAGTACATTTTAACTGTAAAAAGTAAGTTCGGTATATGTGAAAATGATGTTGCTCCCATAGTAAATAATGAGTATGAATTAGAAATTACTGAGAAGGAATATGAAAATCTGAAAGAAAAAATAAATGGAAAAGTTATTAGAAAGACTAGATATTTAATACCCTTAGAATCCGGGCTTGTGGCTGAACTTGATTTGTTTAAGGGAGAACTTGAAGGCTTAATTTTTGCAGAAGTGGAGTTTGAAACTGTAGAAGAAGCAAATAATTTTAATAAACCTGACTGGTTAGGTATAGATGTCAGTGACAATAAAAAGTATAGAAATTCAGAGATAATAAAGTTAGAAAAATATAGTGAAGAATACTTTAAGGAGAAAGTATGAAAATAATTTTATCTCCTGCCAAGAAAATGAAAATAAACACAGACTTTCTGAATAAACTCGGCAAGCCTGTGTTTCTTGATGAAACGAAAGAAATTTTATCTTGGCTTAAAGGAAAAAGTAGAGAAGAATTGAAGGCTGTTTGGAAATGTAATGATAATCTGACTGATGAAAATTTTGAAAGAATTAAAAATATGAACTTAAAAGAAGCTTTTACCCCTGCGATACTTTCTTATGAGGGAATTGCTTATCAATATATGGCACCTGCCGTTTTTGATGACAGACAGCTTGTTTATATTGAAAATCATTTAAGAATATTGTCGGCTTTTTACGGGGTGTTAAAACCTATGGATGTAGTGATGCCTTACAGACTTGAAATGCAGGCTAAAGTAAATATTAACGGTAAAAAAAATTTATATGAATTTTGGTCGGATAAGCTATATAAAGCAATAATTGATGAAGACGGAACAATTATAAATCTTGCTTCAAAAGAGTATTATAAATGTATTGAAAAATATTTAACAAGAAAAGACAGGTTCATAACTTGTGATTTTGTTGAAGAAGTAGGAGAAAAGCTAATTACAAAAGGTACTTATGC
>CAUTOC010000082.1:0-5468 GCA_963539695.1 uncultured Catonella sp.
TCAAACATTTTGGAATGAACGAGTATGCAGCTAATTTTCAGAAAGTTATAGACTTGTTTGGCGGAAAGATTCCTTTTGACAGAGAAGAACGCTGGAATGCAATGGAAGAGCTTGATGAAAACTTTGAAGAGTTTTTGGATGAGGCAGATAAAGTGGTGTATGAGGTATATGAATATGACAATAAATATGAAGTTAAATATATAAAAGCTCATCCGGAAAAATTTGTCTTTGATGGATATTTTAATAAGATTGTATAAAAAATGAATAATTAGATTTATAAAAATTCCTCTATATCGAAAACTTTGATTTAGAGGAATTTTTTTGTATCTTATAAACTAATTATTGACAATATTAGATAATCAATATATTATAATATTTGAATATAATGATACAAGTGTCAAATACTTTTGCACCCATATCATATAAAACCCGGAAAGTTAAATAAGGTGAAATTATGGACGAGATTAAAATGAACAACTTAAATGATGATGAACTTTATGTTGTAAACCTTGCAGAAAGGCTAAAAGCAGTTTCTCATCCTGCAAGACTCTGTATAGTAAAGAAACTATACATTAACGGTGAATGTAATGTAAGTTATTTTATGGGCTGCATGGATGTATCTCAATCAGGCATATCACAACATTTGTCAAAACTAAAAGACTTGGGGATAGTTACTGCAAGAAAGCAGGGAACAGAAAGTTATTACAGCTTAGTTGATGAAAATATTATAAAGCTTGTAAAAACATTTTTTACGGAGGGAAAAGATGAGTAAGAAGATTGTAGTAATAGGTGGTGTGGCAGGCGGTGCTACAGCAGCGGCAAGACTTAGAAGACTTGATGAAATAAGTGAAATAATTATGCTTGAAAAGGGAGAATATGTTTCTTTTGCAAACTGTGGCTTACCTTACTATATAGGTGGAGTTATCAAGTCAAGAGATGCCCTGTTCGTATCTACACCTGAAGCAATCAGTGCTAAATATAACATTGATGTAAGAGTGCTAAATGAAGCTGTTTCAATAGATAAAGACAAGAAAACTGTCAAAGTAAGAGATTTAAAAGAAAATAGAGAATATGAGCTCTCCTATGATGAACTTATAATATCTACAGGCTCAAGACCGATTAAGCCTAATGTAGAGGGCTTTGACGGAGAAAATGTATTTACACTTTGGAATATTCCCGATACGGATAAAATTTATAATTATGTAAAAGAAAAATCTCCTAAAACAGCAGTCGTAATAGGTGGTGGTTTTATAGGACTTGAAATGGCTGAAAATCTTGTGCATAAAGGCTTAGCTGTGACGGTGGTTGAAAAAGCAGATCAGGTAATGACACCACTTGATAAGGATATGGCAAATATAGTTCATCGCCATATGGCTGAAAAGGGCATTTCACTTGTTCTTGAAAATGGTGTGAGTAAGATTATACATAGTCCGTCAGGCTCAAAGCTTGTACTTGAGGATGGATGTGAAGTAAATGCAGATATAGTAATACTTTCTATCGGCATCAGGGCAAACAGCGAACTTGCAAAGGAAGCAGGAATTAAGTTAAATGCAAGGGGCGGAGTTATAGTTGACGAATATATGAGGACTTCTGAACCTAATATATATGCTGTAGGAGATATAATTGAAACAGATGACTTTGTAATGGGAACAAGAACCATGGTTCCGCTTGCAGGACCTGCCAATAAACAGGGAAGAATAGTGGCAGATACCATAGCAGGTGAGATAAAGACAACTTACAAGGGTACTCAGGGTACAAGTGTAGCTAAAGTGTTTGACCTTACTGTAGCAAGTACAGGAGTTAATGAAAAGACATTAAACAGAGAAGGAAAAGAATATAAAAAAGATTACAGAATTACAGTAGTACATCCAAATTCACATGCAGGTTATTATCCTGATGCAGCGACTATGTCAATCAAGCTAATTTTTGACTTAAAAGGCAAGGTGCTTGGGGCACAGATAGTAGGTTATGATGGAGTGGATAAGCGTATAGATGTAATTGCAGCTGCCATTAGGTTTGGTGCGACTGTATATGACCTTACAGAACTTGAGCTTGCTTATGCACCGCCATATTCTTCAGCAAAAGATCCTGTAAATATGGCGGGGTACACAGCTACCAACCAGTTAGATGGCTTGGTGGAAGTTGTAAGAATAGAAGAAATAAGGGATTTTGATAACAATACTGTAATTGTAGATGTAAGAGAGGATATTGAGAGGAAGATGGGATATATTCCAAATTCAATACATATTTCTTTTGGTAATCTCAGGAGCAGGTTAAATGAACTTGACAGAAATAAAGAATATATAACAAGCTGTGCGGTAGGACTTAGAGGATATATTGCTGCAAGAATCTTAAAGCAACAAGGCTTCAAAGCAAGAAATCTTATGGGAGGCTACCGTAGCTACCAGTCAGGACAAAAATTTGAAGGAGAAATAACCCCTATGATGAGAAATGTGGCTGACAGCGGTTTTGCAGGAGCATCAAGTAATGAAATGGAAGAACTTGATGTATCCGGTCTTTGCTGTCCGGGACCAATAGTTGAAGTGTCTAAAAGACTTGAAAAATTAAATATTGGGGATACATTAAAAGTTATAGCTACCGATCCGGGTTTTTATTCAGATATAAGCTGTTGGACAGATAATACCGGAAATGAACTGGTAGAAAAGAAAAGTGAAGGCGGCAAATTTTTTGCAACTATAAGAAAAAGTGGTGGAGTCGTGACGACAGAGTCCTGTACCTGCTCTGAACAAGGCAGGAAAAAAGAAAAAACCATGATAGTTTTTGACGGAGATTTGGACAAAGCCATTGCTTCATTTATAATTGCAAATGGAGCGGCAGCTATGGGAAATAAGGTAAATATGTTCTTTACCTTTTGGGGACTGAATGTGCTTAGAAAAAATGAAAAAGTATCTGTAAAGAAAGACTTTATTTCAAAAATGTTCGGCTTGATGATGCCTCGTGGAAGTAAGAAACTGAAGCTTTCAAAAATGAATATGATGGGTATGGGTTCTAAGATGATTCGCATGGTAATGAAGAAGCAGAATGTATATTCTCTTGAAGAACTTATAAATCAGGCTAAAGCAGCTGGAGTAAAGATGATAGCCTGCCAAATGTCGATGGATGTTATGGGAATCAAAGAAGAAGAACTGATTGATGGAGTAGAGGTAGGAGGAGTAGCTACCATGCTTAACGATAATGACAGATCAGATATGAATTTGTTTATTTAAATAGGGAGAGGATTATTCCCTCTCCCTAACCTTTATCCTTACCTCTGTTCCTTTATCAGGGACAGAGGTTATATTTATACCATAACCTTGTCCACAAAGCAGTTCTATTCTATGATCTACATTTTTAAGCCCGATTCCTCCAAGCCTTACTTTGGCTTGGCTGTTTTTTTCACTCTTCGATTTTTCGGTATCAAATCCTTTACCGTTATCAGTTACGATTATAATAATATCTTTATTTGATTTCTCAAAGGAAACGCTTATCTTACCACCGCCCTTTGGACGAAGCCCATGGTAGATGGCATTTTCAACTATTGGCTGAATTATGAGCTTAGGCACAGTGGTATTTTCAAGCTTACCTGCATCACCTATTTCGTACATAAGCATATCTTCATATCTGAATTTTTGTATCTCAAGATAATTCTTCACATGCTCTATTTCCTCTTTAAGAGTGACGAAATCAAGTTCTGTACTTAAAGACAGCCTTAGAAGTCTGCCAAGTGCGGAAGTCACCTTAATTACAGACTCATTTTCATTAAGTTCGGCAAGCCAGAGTATAGTATCCAGTGTATTATATAGAAAATGAGGATTTATTTGGCTTTGTAACATTTTAAGTTCAAACAGTCTTTTGGTTTCTTCTTCTTTGGAAATATTTTCAGTAAGTGCTTTAATCCTGTCTATAAGTCTATTGTATTCATTTTCAAGTTCTGTGACTTCTTTTATACCTGTAGCTATGGTTATATGATTCCATCTTTCATCCAAGTTCATCATAGCAAGCTTTAGTTCGGTAATAGGTTTACTTAGTCTTTTAGAAGCAATTATACCCACTAATATGCTTACCAGTACAAGGAAAAAAGATAAAATAAAAATAGTTTTGGTTAAGTTACTTTGAAGTAATTTTACATTATCGGCTGCTGCAACACCAAAAAGTTTCCAGGTTGAATTATTAATTGCAGTTTCATATACTACATTACCGTCTTTAATATCACCATCCATAAGGGATTTAAGTTCTTCACCTTTTTTCATATCACTAAATACAGTAACATCAGGATGATATATTATGTCACCAAGTTCTGACATAATGTATACATATCCCCGTTTACCGAGGTCAAGATTTTTAATATAATCTTCTATAAAGTTATATGAAATATCCATAAGCACAACGCCTAGATGTTCACTGTTTTTACCGATAATTTCTCTGTATACGGATATAGTCCACTTACTTTTATCGGCAGCAAAAGCACTATGTCCTGTTTCTGAGAGCATAGGCATACGATTGGAAGCAATAGCTTTTTTGTACCAATCCTCTTTCATCATATCTTCTGAAAGTGTCATAGACATATCACTGTCACTTGTAATTGCAAAACCGTTTTTAGAGACAACAGCCACACCGCTTATTCGGCTGTCGCTTTCTTTTGCAAGAGCAATAAGTGAAGAAATAGTTTCTAAAGATTCGGGGGAGGACTTGGCAAGAGCAGCCTTTATATCTTTATGCTCAGCTATTATGTTGCTGAAAGTTCTGAGTTTTTCAAGATAGGAAGATATATACTCGCCGGTTTGATTTACCATAGCTCTTGTACGCATTACATCATCTTTAATCAGCATATCGGAGGTGAAATGATATATGCTGCCGGAAAGCAGTGCTATTATAAATAGTGAAAATAGCAAAAAAGTAAGAGCTGTTCTTACATGTAATTTTGAAAAAAAACTTAATTTAGTTTTCATTTGGTTTCATCCCCTGCCTAAACTGTTTTGGAGTAATGCCAAAGGTCTTTTTAAATCTATTTGTGAAATAATTAACATCCTCATAGCCTATTTCCTCTGCAATTTCATAGTTTTTCATATTGGTGGAAAGGCAGAGGATTTTTGCCTGTTCCATTCTTTTAAGTCCTACATATTCTTGAAACGGAATGCCATATATCTGCTTTATTATACCACTTAAATAACTGCTGTTAAAGCCTAGAGTTTCAGCCATGTATCCAAGGGAGAGGTCAGAGTCAAAGAGATGTTCCTCCATATATTCTCTTACTGTTTTAAAACTTGAATTGTCACCGGACGGTATATATTCGCTTGTTACATTAAGTTCCAAAAGTCTGTTTTCAAGTCTTATTTTTTCTATTTTATCAATCATACGCCTAAGCAAAAGTTCTATATCTGTTTTATTTACAGGCTTTAACAGATAATCATCCACGCCAAGTCTTATTGCAGTCTGCATATATTCAAAATAATCATATCCTGTAACCA
>CAUTOC010000083.1:0-4757 GCA_963539695.1 uncultured Catonella sp.
AAAGCTATAGACGGAGTTTATGACAGTGATCCTAAGGATAATCCGGCTGCTAAAAAATATGATGAAATTACCATTGAGGAAGTGTTGGATAAGAAATTAGCAGTTGTGGACTTAGCTGCAACTATAATGTGTTATGAAAATAAAATGTCTATGCAGGTTTTTGCTCTAAATGAAGAAAATAGTATAGTAGATGCCGCAAATGGTATAAACAACGGTACTAAGGTTACTGTATAAAAAGTTTTATAGAAATAATTATATGAGGAGGTTTACTTATGTCAGAGGCTACAAAATTATATGAAGATAAGATGAATAAGACTATTAATAATTTGAATGAGGAATATATTACAATAAGAGCGGGAAGAGCTAATCCGCATATTCTTGATAAAATTAAGGTTGACTATTATGGACAGCCTTCTCCTCTTCAGTCTGTAGCAAATATCTCAGTTCCTGAGGCGAGAATAATACAGATTCAGCCTTGGGAAGCAAGCCTTATAAAGGCTATTGAAAAAGAAATAAATATGGCAAACTTAGGCGTAGTTCCTAACAATGACGGAAAATCAATCAGATTAGTATTTCCTGAACTTACGGAGGAAAGGCGTAAAGAACTTTCTAAGGATATAAAGAAAAAAGCTGAAAATGCTAAAATTGCTATCAGAAATATAAGAAGAGATGCAGTTGACCATTTCAAAAAACAGGAAAAAGCAAATGAAATTACAGAGGATGATCTTAAAGATCTTGAAGATGAGATTCAAAAGATAACTGATAAGTTTGCTGATGAAATTGAAAAAATGACTGAGGACAAGACAAAAGAAATAATGACGGTATAAAATAAAATTGGTTGGGGGTTCGGTTAAGCCGCACCCTCTTTTTGGGTAAGATATGAGTGAAAATGAAAAAATTCCTACACATGTAGCTATAATTCTTGACGGAAACGGGAGATGGGCTAAAAAGCGTGGACTTCCACGCAATTTTGGACATCTTAAAGGTTGTGATAATGTTGAGCCTGTATGCAAGGCTGCTTTTAATCTTGGTATAAAATATATAACAATGTATGCTTTTTCTACTGAAAACTGGAAACGCCCACAGTCAGAAGTAGATGAACTGATGAAACTGCTTGCAAAGTACATGAAAGATGCGATGAAACTCTCTGTTAAAAATAATATGAGAGTTAGAATTATAGGAGATAAAACAGGGCTGTCAGATGAATTAAATAAGCTTATAACTGAACTTGAAGAACTGTCTAAAGATTTTACGGGACTTCAGCTTCAAATAGCTGTAAATTATGGCGGAAGGGATGATATAAGAAGGGCATTTAAGAATATTCTTATAGAGGCAGGTAAAAAAGGAGACTCTTATGATTATTTAGCTGAAAATATTTCAGAAGAATTAATAAGCAGAAATTTGGATACTGCAGATATTCCTGATCCTGACCTTATGATTAGAACAAGTGGAGAGCAACGCATTTCTAATTATCTGATTTGGCAACTTGCTTATGCGGAGTATTTTTTTACTGATACATTATGGCCTGATTTTAATAAAAAAGATTTGGAAGAAGCTATTGTATTCTACAGGAGTAGAGACAGAAGATTTGGCGGGATTGAGAAAGGATAAGAAATGTTTCTAACTAGACTTGTTAGTGGAATTTTGCTTTTGGCATTAACTTTTATTACAATGTTTTTTGGCGGACAGCTTTTACTTGTTACTTTGTTTATGATATCATTGATTGGCTTGTATGAGTTGTATAAGGTTATGAAGTTTGAAAATACACCGCTTGCTTATGTAGGTTATATTACGGCTTTTATTTGGTATATAAATATAGATACCAAACAAAGCCCTTTATTTAATATAAATGTACCTGAACTTATGGTGATTTCTATAACTGTAGTAGCTTTATTATTAATATTTGTAGTAAAATATCCGAAATATTCCGCGACTCAGCTTTTTAGTGCTATTTTCGGTATATTTTATATACCGGTTATGATTTCATTTATATTTAAGACAAGAGAAACTATAGCTTTCGGACAGTGGCTTGTATGGATGGTATATGTAAGTTCTTGGGGTTCAGATACCTGTGCTTATGTAGTAGGCAGGCTTTTCGGAAAGCATAAGCTTGCCCCGGTTATCAGTCCTAATAAGTCTATAGAAGGTTCTATCGGAGGGATACTTGGTTCGGCTCTTATAGGAATTATATTCGGTTTGGTTATGAGTAATTTTACAGGAAAATCGGAAAACTTGACTATAATTTTTGCTGTGATAGGCGGTCTTGGTTCTGTTATTTCACAGATTGGAGATCTTGCCGCATCTGGGATAAAAAGGAATTATGACATAAAAGATTATGGTAATTTGATTCCCGGACATGGAGGTATACTTGACAGATATGACAGTATTATAATTACATCTCCCATAGTATATTATCTTGCATATTATTTGGTAGGAAGGATATAATGAAAAAAATAGCCATTTTGGGTTCTACAGGATCTATAGGAACCCAAACACTTGATATCATAAGACTTAATGAGGACATGAAAGTTACTGTACTTACTGCTTATAAAAATATTAATTTAATTTTTAAACAAATTTTAGAATTTTGTCCGAAATTAGTATGTATTTTTGGTATAATAGAAGCTGTTAAACTTAAAGAAAGACTCGAGACTGCTTATTTAGAAGGAAAAGTTAAGTCCATTCCTGATATTGTAACAGGTATGGAAGGACTTATAGAGGCTGCATCTTATACTGATTCTGACATAGTTGTAACTGCAGTTGTCGGTATGATTGGAATTCGTCCTACCATAGCTGCTATTAATGCAGGGAAAAATATAGCTCTTGCCAATAAAGAAACTTTAGTTTGTGCAGGTCATATAATAATGAAACTTGCAAAGGAAAAAGGGGTAAATATTTATCCGGTAGACAGTGAGCATAGTGCTATTTTCCAATGTCTACAGGGTAATGAGGATAATAAGATAAGAAAGCTTTTGCTTACTGCTTCAGGAGGTCCGTTTTTACATACACCTAAAGAAGAACTTAAAAATGTTACCCTTGAATCCGCCCTGAAACATCCTAACTGGGCTATGGGAGCGAAGGTTACTATAGATTCTTCGACTATGGTAAATAAGGGACTGGAGGTTTGTGAGGCAAGGTGGCTATTTGACACTGAGCCTGATAAAATTGAAGTAGTTATTCAGCCTCAGAGCATAGTACATTCAGCAGTGGAATTTGAAGATGGAAGTATAATAGCTCAAATGGGAATACCTGATATGAAGCTTCCTATATCTTATGCACTTACATACCCCCAAAGAAGGTTTGTATCCGATAATTATTTGGATTTATTCAGTCTTTCAAAGCTTGATTTTATTAAGCCAGACTTAAATAAATTTAGAGGACTGAAGCTTGCATTTATGGCTATAACCGAGGGTGGCAGTCTTCCTACAGTGTTTAATGCTGCTAATGAAGTAGCTGTGAATTTATTTATGCAGAAAAAAATCAGATATTTAGATATCGTTGATATTATAGAAGAGAACTTAAATAAGCACAAAAAGATAGATTATCCTGATGTAAATGCGATTGAGAGTATACAGCAGGAAATTCTTGAAAGTGTTAAAACTATTATGTAAAGGTTGGTGAAGAATTTGAATATTTTTTGGGCACTTGTAATATTTTCAGTTGTTGTAATAATTCATGAATTTGGTCATTATCTTTTTGCCAGAAAAGGCGGAATAAAAGTAAATGAATTTTCATTAGGAATGGGACCAAGACTTTTTTCGTTTGATGCGGTAGGTACAAAATGGTCTGTGAAACTGCTTCCTATAGGCGGTTCCTGTATGATGGAAGGTGAAGATGAAGCCAGTGAAGATGAAGGAGCTTTTGCCAATAAGTCAGTTTGGGCAAGAATCCTGGCAGTGTTTGGCGGTCCTTTATTTAATTTTATTTTAGCATTTGTACTCTCACTTTTTGTAATCGGTTCAATCGGTGTTGATAAAAGTAACATAGTAAGTGTTACAAAGGGTTATCCGGCTGAACAGGCGGGACTTCGTGCAGGTGATGTAATTACTAAAATTAATGGGACTAATATAAATATAGGCAGGGAAGTTTCAAGTTATTTTGTATTTCATCCGTTATCTGACAATGATGTAAAAATAGAAGTAAAAAGAGAAGATAAAAAAATTGACTTCTTTGTAAGACCGCAGGCAAAGGAGAAGTTTTATCTTGGATTTACTTACAATCCGGGAGACGGTGAGGCTGTTATAGAGAGTGTGACTGCGGATAGTGCATTAAAGGCGGCAGGTGCTGAAGCGGGAGATATAATTACTGCGGCGAATGGTACTGTCATAAATTCAGGCAATGATCTTAACAACTACTTTATAGCAAATCCGCTTGACGGTAAAGAAACTAAACTTACCGTTAAAAAGGTTGACACGGGTAATGTAGAAGAGATAACTGTTATACCTAAGAGTGCGGGAATATCATATACGCTAGGTATGGTAAGTAATACCGCAAGAGAAAAAGTAGGTATTGTAGGAACTCTTTATTATGCGTTAAATGAGACAAAATATGTTGTTGTTACAACTGTAGAATCACTTAAAATGATGATAACAGGAAAAGTAAAGCCTAAAGATATAGCAGGACCGGTTGGTATTGTTAATATGATAGGTAATTCCTATGAGCAGAGCAAGAGTGAAGGAATAATGGTAATACTTTTAAGCATGGCAAATATAAGTATACTTATATCAGCCAACTTAGGAGTTATTAATTTACTTCCT
>CAUTOC010000084.1:0-4501 GCA_963539695.1 uncultured Catonella sp.
TTGCCTATATTGAAAGCAAGCTTTCATATAGGCAAACTCGGCTAATTATCTTGATAGTTGGCTATAACTTGCCTATTTGATAAGTAAACTTATCAAATAGGCAAATTCAGCTAACTATTTTATTTGGATTGCTTTCATTCTTGGATTTGGGATTATTTATTGCTTTTATAGAAAAAGGAATTATTCCCTCTCCCTGACCTTTATCCTTACCTCTGTTCCTTTATCAGGGACAGAGGTTATATTTATGCCATAGCCTTTACCGCAAAGCAGCTCTATTCTATGGTCTACATTTTTAAGTCCGATTCCGCCAAGTCTTACTTTGGTGTCAGTTCGGAGATTTTTTTCATTCTTTGATTTTTCAGTATCAAATCCTTTACCGTTATCGGACACAATTATAGTAATATCCTTTTCGGATTTCTCAAAAGAAATAGTTATCTTTCCGCCGCCCTTCGGACGAAGCCCGTGATAGATGGCATTTTCAACTATTGGCTGAATTATGAGCTTAGGAACAGTGGCATTTTCAAGTTTGCCGGCATTACCTATTTCATACATAAGCATATCTTCATATCTGAATTTTTGTATCTCAAGATAATTCTTCACGTGCTCTATTTCTTCTTTAAGAGTGACAAAATCAAGTTCAGTACTTAAAGACAATCTTAAAAGTCTGCCAAGTGCGGACGTCACCTTGATTACAGATTCATTTTCGTTAAGTTCGGCAAGCCAGAGTATAGTATCTAGGGTATTATATAGAAAATGAGGATTTATCTGGCTTTGCAGCATTTTAAGTTCAAACAGTCTTCTGGTTTCTTCTTCTTTGGAAATATTTTCAGTAAGTGCCTTAATTCTGTCTATGAGCCTGTTGTACTCATTTTCAAGTTCCGTGACTTCTTTTATGCCTGTAGCTATGGTTATATGATTCCATTTTTCATCTAAGTTCATCATAGCAAGCTTAAGCTCGGTAATAGGCTTGCTTAGCCTTTTAGAAGCAATGATGCCTACCAAAATGCTCAGCAATACGAGAAAAAAAGATAAAATAAAAATAGTTTTAGTTAAGTTATTTTGAAGTAATTTTACATTGTCGGCGGCTGCAACTCCAAAAAGCTTCCAGGTTGAATTATTGACGGTAGCCTCATATACCACATTACCGTCTTTAATATCACCGTCCATAAGAGACTTAAGTTCTTCACCCTTTTTCATATCACTAAATACAGTAACATCAGGATGATATATTATGTCACCGGATTCTGACATAATATATACATAGCCCCTTTTACCAAGGTCAAGATTTTTAATATAATCTTCTATAAAGTTATATGAAATATCCATAAGCACAACGCCCAAATGTTCGCTGTTTTTTCCGATAATTTCTCTGTATACCGATATAGTCCACTTGCTTTTATCTGAAGCGAAGGCACTGTGTCCGGTCTCTGAGAGCATAGGCATACGATTGGAGGCGATGGCTTTCTTATACCAATCCTCCTGCATCATATCATCTGAGAGTGTCATAGACATATCACTGTCACTTGTAATTGCAAAACCGTTTTTAGAAATGACTGCTATACCGCTTATTCGGCTGTCGCTTTCTTTTGCAAGAGAAATAAGTGAAGAAATAGACTCTAAAGATTCCGGAGAGGATTTGGCAAGAGCAGCTTTTATGTCTTTATGTTCAGCAATGATATTACTGAAGGCTCTGAGTTTTTCAAGGTAGGAAGAGATATATTCACCTGTCTGGTTTACCATAGCCCTTGTGCGCATTACATCATCTTTAATCAGCATATCGGAGGTGAAATGATATATGCTGCCGGAAAGCAGTGCTATTATAAATAGGGAAAACAGCAGAAAAGTAAAAGCTGTCCTTATATGTAATTTTGAAAAAAAGCTTAATTTATTTTTCATTTGGTTTCATTCCCTGTTTAAACTGTTTTGGAGTAATGCCGAAGGTCTTTTTGAATCTGTTTGTGAAATAATTGACATCTTCATAGCCTATTTCCTCTGCAATTTCATAATTTTTCATATCAGTGGAAAGACAGAGAATTTTTGCCTGTTCCATTCTTTTAAGTGCTACATATTCCTGAAACGGAATGCCATATATCTGCTTTATTATACCGCTTAAATAACTGCTGTTAAAGCCCAAAGTTTCAGCCATATATCCAAGAGAGAGGTCAGAGTCAAAAAGGTGTTCATTCATATATTCTCTTACTGATTTAAAACTTGAATTATCACAGGAGCTTATACTTTCGCTTGTTACGTTAAGCTTAGAAAGCCTGTTTTCAAGTCTGATTTTTTCTATTTTATCAATCATACGCTTAAGTACAAGCTCTATATCCGTCCTGTTCACAGGTTTTAACAGATAGTCATCTACGCCAAGTCTTATTGCAGTCTGCATATATTCAAAATAATCATATCCTGTAACCATAATAATTGCAAAATTTTTATCTTTTTCCTTAAGCATTTTAGCTAAAGTCAGCCCGTCTGTATTTATACCTATTTCTGACAAGATGGCGAGAGATTTTATCCCTCGCCTGATTATCGGTTCATCATCAACTATAAGTAGATTATACATTATATCTCCGTTAAAAGTTATTTTATTAAGTATTTTAAATAACCATATCCCCTTTTATCCATTTTTGCGTATGGAATAAATTCAATAGAGGCACTGTTGATACAGTATCTTTTGCCGCCGAGTTCTTTAGGGCCGTCATCGAAAACGTGACCTAAATGTATATTACCGCTTCTGCTTCTGACTTCCGTTCTTATCATATTAAAACTACGATCTTCAATGTATTTTACTACATCTTCAGCTATAGGTTCAGAAAAACTTGGCCAGCCGCACCCTGACTCAAATTTATCTGTAGAAGAAAATAGCGGTTCTTTGGTTGTAATATCCACATAAATGCCTTTTTCAAAATTATCCCAATATTCATTTGAAAATGCGTACTCCGTTTTGTTTTGTACGGCAACTTTATATTGAATATCGGTAAGTGTTTTTTTAAGTTCGGCATCAGATGGTCTCGGATATTTTGTAGCATCTATTACAGGTTCTTTATCAGGTGATAAAGGTTTCTCGGCAAGAGAGAGGTCTATATGGCAATATCCGTTTGGATTTTTCTCAAGATAATCCTGATGATATTCCTCAGCTTCAAAGAAATGCTTAAGCGGCAAAACTTCTATTGCTATAGGCTTGTCATACTTGTTTTGTTCTTTTTTCAAAATATTATCAATTACCTTTTTATCGTTTTGATCTGTATAGTATATACCGCTTCTATACTGTGTACCTACATCATTGCCCTGCTTGTTTACACTTATAGGGTTGACAACTCTCAGATAATGTTTGAGTAAGTCTTCAAGGCTGATAATTTCAGGCTTATATGTTACTTTCACTGTTTCAGCGTGTCCGCTTGTATGTAAATCTTTATAAGTCGGATTTTCAGTTTTTCCGTTTGCATATCCGCTCACAGCATCTTCTACACCGTTTAATTTCTGCATATAGGCTTCAAGCCCCCAAAAACAGCCACCGGCAAGATGGATTTCTTTTGTTTTATCAGATTTATTCATCTTTTTTGCTCCTTTTTTATACTTATCTTTATTTTGTTTTACTATTTTATTTGCGGCTTCTATTTCTTGTCGGTTTTTAAAACCTCCTGCATTTAAGTATAAAACAATTGCTACAAAAAGTATAGGTATTATCCAAAGTAATTTATTTTTATTCATATATATTCCTTTCCGACCCAATTATAAAGAAAACCTTAGCCATAAGCGGCTTCATATAAGAAACGGTGCTGTTATGGCTAAGGTGCAGATTATCGGATATCTGCAAATACTGTAATGTTTTGTTTTATTACGATATTTTGTGAATAATTCGGATTAGATTATTTAATCTCTTTAATTGTATTCTTTATATCCTCATTTGAATTATGTCCGGCTTTAACGGTAGTATCGGTTCCGTTGCTTCCAACATAGACAGAGGTAGGATATACACTTATACCATAATGTTCAGAGACTTCTCCTGTTTCATCAAAAAGCACCAAGAGGTTTTTGTATCCTAATTCCTTGAACCATTTCTTAAAAGCTGCGGTATCCATTTCTCTGTCTTTTCCGGGAGCGACTACGGTAACTATTTCAAAGTCATTGTTTTCACCTGCCAGCTTGTCAAGGTCTTCAAGCCCTGTAAGGCAGATAGAACACCACGAAGCCCAAAACTTCATATAAACCTTTTTACCCTTATTGTCACTGAGTTTATAGTCATTACCATCTAAATCCTTGAGAGTGAAATCGTACATATCCTTTTTATTCATCATTTTTTCTTTTTTCATACTCTTTTTTTTCATAGATTTTGAGTCTTTCATATTATCTTCCATCATATTATCAGATTTTTTCATTTTTTTGCCATTTTTCATCTTCATTTTCTTATCTTTTTTTGTCTTCTTCATCTTCTTATCGGATTTATCTTTTTTCATATCGTCCTGCATCATTTTATCGGACTTGTCTTTTTTCATATCGT
>CAUTOC010000085.1:0-3918 GCA_963539695.1 uncultured Catonella sp.
CTTATCAATCGGTGCTTTTTCTGCTACCAATCGTTCGTTTTTCTTATCAATCGGTACTTTTTCTGCTACCAATCGTTCGTTTTTCTTATCAATCGGTGCTTTTTCTGCTACCAATCGTTCGTTTTTCTTATCAATCGGTGCTTTTCCTGCAATAAATTTCTTATTGTCTTCAAAAACAGTATTACTGGCAACATTATCTAAATCCATAAAGTTATTATACACTATTGCAGTAAGCATAAATGCGTTCACATAATACTGCGGCTTATTCAAACCTGTTTCTTCAAGTTCCCTACACATACGGTCTACACCTTCTCCGTATTCTTTTACATATTTATAAGCCTTTAAATATTCTGCAATCTTAGGGTTTCTTGAGAAGTGCGTATAGCGTATATTATCTGTTCTTACCATTCCCGGTAACTTTCCAGGACTTTCTACTGTTATGTGGTCATCAAACATTTTTATATGAATATCAGTACCCATAATACTATATGCCCTATGTGTAATAGCATTAACTATTATTTCCTGTCTGACAAATTCAGGATATTCTTCCTCATTTACAAATCTTCCATCACTTCCAAGATAAGTCCTTTCTTTAATCTGAGTTCCAAGAAAGCTTACTGAATCCTGTATCATTTTTAAGATAGTTCCTTCAAAAATAACATCTTTAATAACATTCATTTCTCTACCAACTTTTTCCTCAGTTCCTTCATATCTTATGAATCTTACTCTGGCTCTTGGGAAAAAATCCTGTGGTTTCTTACCAAATAATAGTATTGCCGCAGTGCTTATCTGTACTTTACCATTTATTTCCTTTACAAACCCTTTATTCTGCCTTAAATATTCTATAGGAGATTTATTATATCCAATAATTTTTGTATATTCCTTAACTAATTCTAAATCAATATCGGACAGTTTGGCATCAGGAACAGGCTTATCTTCAAAATACCTTTCTCCTTTATCATAGGTAAGTTGTAAGCGTTCTTCAAATTTTAAAAGTTTAGACTTATCTCCCACTCTAAAATACGCTTCATCAGCCTGATTAGCATGTACCAGAGGACTCGCATCTACCTTCATAAGCATAATATGGTTATTTCTACCCTTATAGTCAACACAGTCAATCTTTTCCAAAACCACAGGTACTGTAGGATTGCAATAATCAAAAGGAGTTCTAAGTAATTCATTTAATTTTGCTGTCTCAAAATCAACCCCTTCTATTCTCTTTGTTTTATCAGATATACCAATAGCCACAGTTCCACCATCAGCATTAGCAAATGCCACAAGAATGATAGCCAAAGCCTTTGCATCTATATTTATACTTTTCCTATCAAAGACCTGCATTTCTTCAAATGTCAGAACTTCATCTATTGTCATCTGTTTTATCTCCTTTCCACCTTCTCCCCAAATGTATCCGGTTTATTTTTGTCAAAGCTTTCATTTGCCCACATAAGAGTAATCAAATCTTTCGTATCAGATAAATTTATTATATTATGGGTGTAACCCGGAAGCATATATACAGCCTCTATCTTCTCACCGCTTACATAAAATTCCAATATCTCATCAGTTCCTATCTTTCTCTCCTGTATAAGAGCCTTGCCTGAAACAACTATGAAAAATTCCCATTTGGTATTGTGCCAGTGTTCTCCCTTTGTTATACCCGGTTTGCTTATATTTACCGAAAATTGCCCACAGGATACTGTCTTTAACAACTCTGTAAAACTCCCCCTGTTATCTGTATTCATTTTAAGCGGAAAGCTTACTTTTTCTTTTGGTAAATAAGATAAATATGTAGAATACAACTTCTTTGCAAAGCTTCCGGCAGGTATTTCAGGCATAATCAGTGTTTCCGGCTGTTTCTTAAAGCTTTCTAATGTATCTGCTATGCTGCCGAGGGTTTCTTTGTGAGTAACAGGAATATAGGCATACTTTCCATTCTCTTTTGCTACCGCATCTACTCCAATATATTCACAGTATTTCTCTTTGTTCTCAAGTGCATCTAGAAGTCCTTCCACTAGATCATCTATATACAAAAGTTCAAGTTCCGTATTTCTGTCATTTAGCTGTAACGGCAAGTCATTGGCTGTATTATAACAAAATGTAGCTACTGCCGAGTTATAATTAGGTCTGCACCATTTACCGAACAAATTAGGAAATCTGTATACAAGTACCTTTGCTCCTGTATCCTTACCATAGTCAAAAAAAATCTCCTCACCTGCAAGCTTTGATTTTCCATACTCGGAATTTTGAAATCTTCCTGTAAGAGTAGCCTGTACAGAGGAGGCAAGCATTACCGGACAGGTATTTTTATGCTTCTTTAATTCATTTAGCAAATCTGTAGCAAATCCAAAATTACCCTTCATAAACTCGGAAACATCGAGAGGGCGATTTACTCCTGCCAAATTAAATACAAAGTCAGCCCTCTTACAATAGTAAAAGAGCTGTTCTTTGGTTGATTCTAAGTCATATTCAAAGATTTCATCAATTTTAAGTTCAGGTCTTGTAGTATTTTTACCTTCCCTTATACATTTAATATTTTCCACAAAGTTTCTGCCTACAAAGCCTTTAGCACCTGTAACCAATATATTCATATCATTTATCCAACCTTATTGCACTAGGTAATTCATCCAATTTCCATTTAGTTCTTGCGAACTCCGACTTTATTTATCTCCCGATATACTTCCCAGTTCTTCTCTTATATATTCAAGCTCCATAAGCTTAATCTTAACTTGTTCTACATCAAGAAGTTCTGTGTTATTAGAGTTAAATTCAGTAAGTTTTGCCCTTTCAGTATTTCCTTCTGTAAAATACTTATCATAGTTAAGGTTTCTGCTGTCACATGGCACTCTATAGAACTTACCCAAGTCTATCGCCCTCTCGCACTCCTCATTGGTAAGTAAAGTCTCATACATCTTCTCGCCATGCCTGATTCCTATCTGCCTAATTGCAGATTTATCCCCGTTAAAAAGCTCACAAACTGCCTCGGCCTGTACCTTTATTGTGCAAGCCGGAGCCTTTTGTACAAGGATATCTCCCGTTTCACCATTTTCAAAAGCAAAAAGTACAAGGTCTACAGCCTCTTCAAGTGACATAATAAATCTTGTCATAGAAGGCTCTGTAACAGTAATAGGATTTCCTGCTCGTATCTGGTCTATCCAAAGCGGGATAACCGAACCTCTTGAGCACATTACATTACCATATCTGGTACAGCATATTTTAGTCTTTGACTGCTCTACCGTACGAGATTTGGCTACTATAACCTTTTCCATCATAGCCTTACTTGTACCCATTGCATTTACAGGATAAGCTGCCTTATCTGTAGAAAGGCAGATTATACTCTTTACTCCGGCTTCTATCGCTGCATTAAGTACATTTTCAGTTCCCAACACATTTGTTTTAACTGCTTCTATCGGAAAAAATTCACAGGAAGGTACCTGCTTGAGTGCAGCTGCATGAAAGATATAATCCACATCATTCATAGCGTTTTTCACTGAGTTTATATCTCTTACATCTCCTATATAAAACTTGATTTTCTCGGCAACTTCAGGCATTTTCGCCTGATACTCATGCCTCATATCATCCTGTTTTTTTTCATCCCTTGAAAATATCCTTATTTCGCCAATATCTGTAGAGAGAAACCTGTCCATTACCGCATGCCCAAAGGAGCCTGTTCCACCTGTTATAAGTAAAGTTTTTCCTGTAAATATACCCATTATATTTGCCTTTCTTAAATTATTTACTAAAATCTTATATCTTGAAAATAAATTTGTAATATGCTATATTTCCGATTTTCCGGTTTTATACTTAGGGAGTTTCCCTTTTTGTCACAGATACTCTCCGACAGATATTCTAACACATCTAGGCTTTATTGTGAACTACCCATAGTCTAAAGCCTATGGGCTTCCTGCTTCGCTGACCTCGTAA
>CAUTOC010000086.1:0-3690 GCA_963539695.1 uncultured Catonella sp.
GTTATTAAAGCAAAATGCTGTCCAAACTGCTTCCAGTTTTCTGGCGGAGATTTTTGCAGATATAGTGTGGATGGAGAAAGTGAAGCTATTTTTGGGGAAGATAGTTTTGTAGGCGAAGATTATTTAGGTGAGAGCGGAGTAGAGGAATTATCTTCAAACACCTATGTTTTAGGGGATAAACCTGTTCCACTCAGATTTGCAGCTGACTGGTATGGTGGTTCATCCGTTGGTGGCTTTGCCTTCTGGATTCAGGACTGTGAAATAAAGATGTGCCCTGATTGTGGAAAGCCTATGAAGTATCTTGCCCAGATACAATGGGATACAGTACTTGATGGTATGGAGGGAAATGCTTATATAGAAATATGTAAGGACTGCAAAACTATGGTTATGCTGCATCAGCAGACCTAATAGTATGGAGATAATAAAATGGGATATAACATAAAGAAACTAAAGCTTGAGTTAAAACGAAATAACCCCAATAACTTTATTTTTGAATTAGAAAATAATAAAATTTTTAATGAGGAGAAGTTCCATCAATTCATAGAAAGCATTGTAGAATTTGTCAATAACTATCCTGAACTTCAGAATTTACCTGAGAAAGAGTATTTTTATTATATGAGTGAAATAATCAAAATCTGTGAAGATACCCTATGGGCATTTACTAAGCATTTATTGCCTGACAATGATTATGAGATTAAAAATTTTGAAGAGATAAAAGAAAGGCTGACAGAATATTATATGTATATTAGGCAATATTCTGAAAAGTTGATTTTAAATGTAGAAGAATGAAGAGCTGGAAGGAATATAATAATGGAAGATAATGTACTCAGGGTAGTAAAAATAGATAAAAAAGCTGTGTATGAATTTATTTATGAGAACTTTATAGCTAACCAGAAAGAACTTTTGGGAGTCAATTCTTCTGATGTAATAAATAATTTTGAAATGGACTGGGAAAAAGGTGAATTTATCTTTACTGCATATAAACAGGAAGATGCAGAGGGGGAAATTATTTCATTGCCTAAAGAGATAGAAATACAAGAACTGCTTGAAAAACTTCCGATTACAACTGATTCAGTACTGAGTGCAGGTCAAATTTATAAGGATTACACTTTTGAGGAATTAAGCAGATTTCTAAAGGATAGCGAATGAATTTTCAAGCTTTTTGAGATGGTAAAATAAAGAGAGGGAACTTCCCGGAAGGAGAGGGAAGAACTTCGTAAAATAATTGCAAGTATTTAAATGAAAAAATGAATAAGCATAAGATTACAACTAAACTTATAACATAGGGAGGAAGATATGAAGGATAAAATTTTAATCGGTAACATAGAATTTGTTTTAGATGATAGTGGTGATTATATGGGCAAGATAGATGTATGGGGAAAAGAAACAGATATTCTTCTGGAGATAAAAGCTGACGAGAAAGACGTTGAAGACATCGTTTTTGAAAAAATTAATTGGCTTAATAACAACAGAGATAAGATAATAGATAGATTTATGGAAGAAAATGACTATTTTATAGAAAATATTAATGAGATGATTGAGAGTGGTGATTTTATCGCAGATGGAGAGATTACAGAGAAAGATTTTATTGAATCACTTTTTGTGAATAATGTCGTAATTTATATAAAAGGAAGTGAAACAGATTTTATGCTGGATTTAGATGCAGAACCGGATTATTTAATGGGACATTTGGCTTGTATGGAGATAGATAGTAAGTACAGAGTTGAATGTGGCGGGATAAACGGATAAAAGTAAATAATTAAAAGGGAGAATAAATATGTCAACATTTGTAGGATTTGTATTGCTTGAAAGAGCAGATTTTGATGCTGAAAAATATGTTAAAGATCTTAAAGAGGATTGGGGAATGAGCTATGATTTTGAAATAACACACGATAATCATACCATAATTGCAGATAACAATGGTATGATTTTAACTGCAAGCTTAATGCCTGCACCAATTCCTAATAATGAAGCAGTAGAACAGGCTAAAACTAATTACAGATGGGATGGTGCAGCAGAAGCTGCTGAAAGGCATAAGGCACATCTATTGGTATCTGTAATATACCATAAAGACAATGTCGATGCTGTTTCACAGGCAAAATTATATGTGAAACTTCTTGCAACTGCAGCAAGACAGAAGGAGTGTCTTGGTATTAATATATTAGGTACAGTTATTCATCCTCAGATGTATTATGACTTTGCAAAATTATATGATGAAAATGATGATTTTCCAATAGAAAATATAGTTTATATTGGACTTTATGGAGATGAAAATAATACTGTTTCAGGTTATACCTATGGTATTGAACAATTTGGCAAAAAGGAGCTTGAGATAATTAAAAGTTCTGAAGAAGCTGAGGAAGTCTACAATTTTTTAGCAAGTATTTCTGATTATATAATTACAAGTGATGTAGTGTTAAATGATGGAGAAACTATAGGCTTTAGCGAAGAACAGAAAATTCAGATTTCCGTTTCAAAGGGGATTGCATTGGATGGAGAGACGATAAAGCTTGGTTTTTAAGAAGTATATAAATTGCCGGGTTCAAAGTCCTCACACGAAAACAATGAAAGAATAACGGGGGAAAGAACACTTGATTTGAGGAAGAAGTGGTGCCTATGCTTCGAGAGAGGGTATGGTAAGCTTTGTGGTAGTAAAACTTATTAAGGTTTGCTACCTTTTTTTATACCTTTACAAATAACAACTGTTATAGTATAATAATAACAGTTGATACAGAAGCAACACTTTAAGGATGAAAAAAATGAATATACAGATAATTAATTCAAATAATGAGCCTATATATTTACAAATTAAAAACCAGATTAAATCACAGATTATGTCGGGCGAACTAAAAGAAGGAGAACAGCTTCCTTCTATACGATTTCTTGCAAAAGAGCTCAGAGTCAGTATGATTACAGCAAAACGGGCATTTGATGAGCTGGAACTTGAAGGATTTATCAATTCAGTGCAGGGAAAAGGTAACTTTGTAGCAGGGCAGAATAAAGAACTTGTCAGAGAAGAATTCTTAAAGAGGATAGAGCAGAAGCTTGAGGAGATAACTGAACTTTCAGAAATTTCCGGAATTACTATAGAGGAGATTATTAGTATGCTGAAAAATATAAAGGAGGATTCTTATCTATGAGTGAATATGCAGTAGAAATCAGAGAAGTTGAAAAAGGGTTCAATCAGTTTACTCTGGGGACACTTAACTTTTGTATTCCCAAAGGTGTCATTGTTGGATATATAGGGCAAAATGGCGCAGGCAAGAGTACAACAATTAAGCTTATACTTGGACTTCTAAAACCTGATAATGGAAGCATAAAAGTACTTGGTGTGGAGGACGTGAATAAGTCCGGAATAAAAGATAAAATAGGAGTTGTTTTTGATAATTTATTTTTGCCGGAAGAAATTAGGATTAAAGATGTTGAGAGGTTGGGGAAAAATATATACTCAAAATGGGATAGTAAGAGTTTTGAAATGTATAAGCAGAAATTTAATTTGCCTGAAGCACAACTTGTTAAAACCTATTCACGTGGTATGAAAATGAAGTTATCTATGGCTATTGCCCTATCACACAATGCAGAACTTCTTATTTTAGATGAGGCTACCAGCGGGCTTGATCCGGTTGTAAGGGAAGAGATACTGGATATTCTGCTTGAATTTATGCAGTTGGAAAACCATACAATATTGAT
>CAUTOC010000087.1:0-3666 GCA_963539695.1 uncultured Catonella sp.
GAACGAATAAGTTAGGGTTTTTGTTAAGATAAATCATCGCTTATAGCCAAAGTAATTAAAAAGTTTATAGATGATTATAAGAAGGTATTTGTAGAATAGGTTTAAGACTTATATTGGTTGTATTTTTAATATAAAAATGCTAAAATAAAAAATATTTATTAAACGAAAAAGTTGTTTGTTCTTTCTAGTAAGAGCCGTCTTGCAAATGGTCTGTATCATTAAATGATAGAGATATTTGCAAGATGTTTTGATTAGATTATGTATGAGGAGAGTTGTAATGAAAAAGGTATCTGTTGTAATAAAGGAAGCTGTAGAGAAGGCTTTTGTAAGTTTGGGTTATGATAAGAAATATGGAATTATAGGTATCTCAAACCGCCCTGACCTTTGTCAGTACCAGTGTAATGGTGCGATGGCAGCAGTTAAGGAGTATAAAAAGGCTCCTCTTGATATAGCAAATGAAGTGGCAGATAAGCTGAAACTCTCCGAAGAAGGAAAAATATTTGAGAAAATAGAAGCAGTAAAGCCCGGATTTATTAATCTCACGCTTAAAGACGAATACTTGGCTGATTATGTAAATGAAATGGGGAAGACTGAAAATTTTGGCTATGAAAATGTAGGTAAGCCTAAGAAGATAGTTATTGATTACGGCGGTCCTAATGTGGCTAAACCGCTGCATATAGGGCATCTTCGTTCTGCAATCATAGGTGAAAGTATAAAGCGTATAGAAAGATTTGCAGGAAATGAGGTAATAGGTGATGTGCACCTTGGTGATTGGGGACTTCAAATGGGACTTATAATTACTGAGGTTAAGCATAGAAATCCTGAACTTGTGTATTTTGATGAAAGCTTTGCAGGAGAATATCCGAAAGAAGCACCATTTACCATAGGTGAGCTTGAGGAAATTTATCCGACAGCTTCAGCGAAGTCAAAGGACGATGAAGAGTATAGAAATGAGGCTCTTTATGCTACAGCACTTTTACAGAACGGAAACAAGGGTTACCTTGCACTTTGGAATCATATTTTATCAGTATCTGTGGCAGACCTAAAGAAGAATTATGACAAATTAAATGTGAGTTTTGACATTTGGAAGAAAGAAAGTGATGCACAAACCTATATACCTGATATGGTAGAAAAAATGAAGGCTGAGGGTTTTGCTTATATGAGTGAGGGTGCTTTGGTGGTAGATGTTACAAGAGAAGATGACAAGAAAGAAGTACCACCTTGTATTATTCTCAAATCAGACGGAGCTTCACTTTACAGTACGACTGACCTTGCTACAATAGTAGAAAGAGTGAAGCTTTTTAATCCAACCGATGTGATTTATGTAGTTGATAAAAGACAGGAACTGCATTTTGAGCAAGTATTTAGAACTGCAAAGAAAACAGGAATTGCACCTGATAAATTAAATCTTATCTTCTTAGGCTTCGGTACTATGAACGGTAAAGACGGAAAACCTTTTAAGACTAGAGAAGGCGGAGTTATGAGGCTTGAGAGGCTTATTTCCGAGATAACTAAAGAAGTGGAAACCAAAATGGCTGACAGAGATATGGACGAAGAAATTAAGCATAAGGTGGCAAGACAGGTAGGTCTCGCTGCCCTAAAGTACGGAGATTTGTCAAATCAGGCAAGTAAAGATTATATATTTGATTTGGACAGATTTGCTTCTTTTGAAGGAAATACAGGTCCATATATCCAGTACACAGTGGTAAGAATCCGCTCAATTTTGGATAAATTTATAGCTGAAAAAGGTAATATAAATATTGATTTAGATAGTTTTTTTGCTGATAAAAAACTTATTAAGAGCGTAACTGAGTCTGAGAGAAATCTTGAACTTGTTATAGCAAAGTTCTCTGATATTATAGATTTAGCTGCAACTGAATTTGCACCGCATAAAGTATGTGCATATATTTATGAAGTTTCAAACTGTTTCAGTGCATTTTATCATGATAATCATATACTTAACGAGCAGGATGAGGCTAGAAAATATTCTCTGCTCAAGCTCTCTTATATAACTGAGAAGATAATAGTAAAATGCCTTGATTTACTTGGTATAGATGCTCCAAAGCGTATGTAAAACGGTGATATAAATGAAAAAAGGGAGAATAATAGCTGAACTATTAATATTTATCTTCATTTTAGCGGCTGTCTTTTATAAGGACAGCCAATTTTTAAATGCTGCCGTATCCGAAGGACAAAATATGGTAAGAGTTGGACTTACTAAAGAATATTTTAATAAGACTTCTATCAGCTTTGATAATCAAGCTATTAAAATCGGTTTTTCTAAGGAAGATACTTATTATCCTACTGATATTCTAAGAGGTGATAAGGGGATAAGCGTTTCTAGAGCCTATGGTAGTTACAATGTGTATGGGGGGAGTTTTAATACTTATGCAAAGGCAGATTCGGAGGCTGCAAGTCTTAGAGCATCAAAAAAATCTTTAACGGTAGTTCCTGCTTTAGTAGGACTTGACGGGAATAATAGGGGAGTTTGGAAACTTTACGATGTTTATTCATCTGAGAATGTATTAAATACCAATGATGTATATCGACTAACCTCAAAAAACAAAAACAGTAAATATTTACTGGCAGTTACAATAGGTAGCAATAAATTTCTTGTAGATGTGGCTGAAGCAGGTAATAATCCTCAGTTTGAAGCTTTAAACAAGGCAGAGGGAATTTCAGTTGAAGGAGAAAACAAATACAGGGGAAGGATTGAGATAGGAACTTATGGGAAAAGTGGAGTAACACCTGTAAATGTGATAAATCTTGAAGACTATATAAGAGGCTCGGTTCCTATGGAAATGAGTCATACTTGGCATATTTCGGCACTTAAAGCACAGGCTGTATGTGCAAGAAGTTTTGGAGTATCAGTTTCAGGTTTTGGTTCGGATAGTGATATAAAAAAAGGATATAAGCTGACAAATACAATTTCTCATCAGTCTTATGGAGGAATGAAAGTTGAAACTAAAGAAACCGATAAAGCGGTAAAGGATACTGAAAATGAATTTGTTACATACAAAAACAGGGTTGTAAAAACTACTTATTTTTCAACTTCAGGAGGATATACGGAAAATTCCGAAGATGTATGGGGAGGTAAAAAGAAATGGCTTAGAGCTGTGCCT
The DNA here is from genome assembly GCA_963539695.1 of uncultured Catonella sp. Lineage (GTDB taxonomy): Bacteria > Bacillota > Clostridia > Lachnospirales > Lachnospiraceae > Catonella. The sequence goes on from CAUTOC010000087.1 coordinate 3,123, forward strand.
GATCCGTATGAAAATAAACCTGAAAAAAAACCATGGAAGATAAGTTTTACAAAGCATCAGCTGTCAAATATGCTAAGAGGTTATGAAGAGGCAAAAGGAAAGAGGCTTGGAAGTATAGAAAAGATAAAAGTTATAAAGCGTTCTAAGTCCGGAAGAGCCATTTTAGTTAAAATTATTGGAAATCAAGGAAACATTATATTAAAAAAGCAGGAGATAAGAAAGGCATTCAATCTTTTCAGTACGAAAATAAAAATTTATTCCGCTTCTGATTTTGTAAGGGGATTTAGTAATCAAGATACAAACAAGGTTAAAGGGGATTTTATTTTTTCGGGTAGCGGTTATGGACATGGAGTAGGATTAAGTCAGTCAGGTGCAAGAGGGATGGCAGAGGCAGGCTATGGTTATAAAAAAATTTTGATGTATTATTTCACAGGAGTTGAAATACACTAAAAAAGTGTGTGCAAGCTAACACTTGCACACACTTTTTTTTATTAATGACTTTAGTCTGTTTCGCCCATTGGAGTTTTTCGCTGATCCGAAAAAT
>CAUTOC010000088.1:0-3549 GCA_963539695.1 uncultured Catonella sp.
TTTTTCGGATCAGCGAAAAACTCCAATGGGCGAAACAGACTAAAGTCATTAATTTAATTAAGCTTTACATAATTTAAAATCACCGTCTAATTATGTAAAGCTTAATATTTTATACATAACCCGTGTTAAAACCTCATTATTGTTTCTGTTGCAGATGTCAGCTTATCTGCTATGCAAACTATTACCGCTTCCCTGCATCTTGGTACTTTGGTTACTGTAAGAGGCCACATATGACTTCTGATTATATGCTCCTCTTTTTCATCTATATCAAAATCACGCTTTGCATTAGCCGCAGCATAGCTTGGGTGCATAAAACCATGTAATTTAAAAAATTCTTTTATATTTTTAAATTTAACCTTTTTCTTATGCCAGTCATAAAGAAAGTAATCATGTAAAAAAGCCCCTCGTACCAATGCTCTTTCATCTGATTTTAATCTGAACATTTTATTTATTTTATAGCTCATAGCTGCCACCCTGAAACAATGATCATAGGTAGTAATCTTACCATGTTGTATAAATGTCCTCATTCTAAGCACATGATCATGTTCATGTATTCCGCCAAGCAATCTCTTTACTTCCTCTTTTATCAACTCATTATTTTTCATCATTTATCTTCCTTATTTTTTCTACTACCGTCAAAGAATTGATTGTTTCTTTAAATTTTTCCGCAATCTGTGCCGTCCCCTTTGAATTAAACTTCTTCATACTCCTTAGAGCATGCTGCTGAAGCAATCCCATATTTTGTGAATACTCTCTTATCCTATCTGTGGTAAGTTTCTCATACTCTTCCATTTTATCTGAAATCAGCTGTCTTTTTTCTTCGATAATTTGGTAAGATGCCTCCATTTTCTCATTGAATTCAGCTTCCATTTCCTCCATTTTCTTGACCAACTGTGTAAGCCCTGCAACAGTCAGTGCCAAATCAGCTCCCACAAAAGCTATAGTTACCATAGCAATACCTTCTATAATAAGCGGGTGGACATTATCAAACAACCCAAATACAAAAGGGGATATATATTTTACCACAAATATACCTGCTATGCCAAATCCTATTGAAGCAGGAAGACAAACTCTTCCATGTATATTCAGCGGTGCACTGCTATAATCCCACCACATAGCATGAAACATTTTTTCAAGTGCATAAGATGTCACATATTCTAATATCGCACTTCCAAACATGCAAATTAAAAATATCTGCCATATTTCTGCTTCATTTTTACTGAAAATTACATTAAAAACTATTGTAGAAATTATTGCACCAACTCCATATATCGGACATATAGCCCCAAACAAAAATCCTCTATTTGCCCAATGATGAGTTCTAAAAGTGCAATAAATGCTCTCATACAGCCAGCCTAGAAAACTAAATATGACAAAACAGATAAAATACAATCCTATTACCATATATCCTCCATAATTTAAGGCTTTCCTACAAATCCCCTAAAATCATTCTGATTTCTATTAGCAAACTCTATTCCTATGAGCGGCTTTCCACTCTTGTCAAAACCTTTAAAGGTATAACCAGATATTATTTCTACATGATAAACATTTCTATATCTTCCATTATTTACAGGACCTTCCATAAAGAACAAATCTCCCGGTTCAAAAGCCATTTTATTTATGTTTGCATCTGAAATTCCACCTTCAACTATCTGCTTTTTTTGGTCATAAAACTGTCCCATAGCTGCTGCCGTAGGTGCATAATTTGTATTCATTATATTAAATCCAAACTTACGATAGGCTCTCCATGCAAGAGAACTACAGTCATAATATCCTTCTTCCATTCTCTTTGACTGACTGTACTTACTTTTTAGAGAATAAGCCCTTGCCCATTCTACCACATTTTTGCGTATCTCCGAAGTTACCGAAACAACACAACCGAAAGTCTTACCGTTTACTTTTGCCGTAATCAGTGTATTTCCTTTATTTTTCCCAACAACCTTACCACTTGTATCAACTTCCGCTATATCAGAGTTTGCAGAATTCCATTCAATTACTCCCTCTCCTTCTCCTCTTATCTTTAGCTGATGTGAGCCTCCTTCAGCTATTACAACAGAAGTTGAAGATATTTCATTATCAATTATATTTACATCTAAATTAAATTTTTTCCCGTTTATATCGACTGTAAGCGTACTGACTCCGGTGTTATATACATCTATTGTAAGTACATTTTTTTCAAGATAAGCGGCAACCTTCATATTACTGTTTGAGCTTACTATGCTTATATCCGCATTATTAGTCTCATTCAGCTCTATTTTACTGTTTATGTCTATTTTGAAAGTTGTTACCTCATTATCAAATGCTCCTATTTTAGTTCTCTTAGCCACTAATTTACTTTGGGAAAGCGTTACTCCCGTTACATCTGCAAGATTCTTCTGTATTGCCGACTGTGTCGGAATATCTATATTGTTTCCATTTGTTAAATTGCCGGATGAAGTATTATTTTCTTCCTGATTACCATTTATATTTTTATTGTTTGCTATATCTTTTTTTATTCTTCTTGATTTTTCTATAATAACTTTATAATCTGCTATAAAATTCAAATTTCCCTGATTATCCAAACCGGTAATCATTACTGTAGCAAGCCCCTTTTTACTTGCCCAATATTTACCATTACCGAATTGAAACAAATTTTTTCCATTTTCCGGAGAATAATAAAAATAAGACTGTTTCTTTTTTTTGTTTTTTAACTGTGGTACAAAAGTTATAAAATCATCCTCTCTGATGCGTACTTCACCGGATATACCATTTTTTACTTTTATCACCCTGTTTGCAGCAGATACAGAAACAGCCATACAATTATATATAATTACAATAACAACAAATGCCAATAAGAGTTTTGCAGTTTTTATTAACTTTCTATACATCCATAAAATCCTTTCTAAATTCTGCCTACATTTATTTAATATCTGCAAAGCCTTTACAGTATACCACATATTTATGTCATTTTTATATATATTTTTATTATATTTTTTGAACAAAACATTCTCACAAGCATTTTTTCTATAAAATAAAAAGGACACCCTAAGGCATCCTTCATTATTTGTGTGTTGTGTGTTGTATCCAAAAAATTATTACTTTCTAAGACCTAAACGGGCAATAAGCTTACGGTATCCCTCAAGATCCTTCTTCTGATAATAAGCAAGAAGTCTTCTTCTTGAACCAACCATCTTGAGAAGACCTCTTCTTGAATGATGATCCTTTGCATTAACAGAAAGATGTGCATTAAGCTCTGCGATTCTCTCGGTAAGTATAGCTATCTGAACTTCAGGTGAACCTGTATCTCCCGGTGTTCTACCGTATTCTTTGATAATCTCAGCTTTTTTCTCTTTTGATATCATACTATTCTCCTTTCATTAGTTCGCTATCACCAAGCATAAGGTCGGAGTATCCATATACTTCGTAATAGTATCCTATGTGCATAAACACACTTTTATCAGTTTAGCATAAATAATTAAATAAGTAAAGCACAATTTTTAATGTTGCCCGGTTGCTTATAAGCCATAAATGATAAAGTCCTAGTATACCACAAATAAAAATGTCCCACTT
>CAUTOC010000089.1:0-3255 GCA_963539695.1 uncultured Catonella sp.
ATAGCTTTTATTTCGTTGAACTTGGGTGTAATGAATTTACTTCCTATACCTGCTTTGGATGGAGGAAGGCTTGTATTTCTTATTATAGAGGCTATCAGAGGCAAACCTGTTGATGCAGATAAAGAAGGAAAAGTACACTTTGTGGGATTTGTACTGCTTATGATACTTATGGTTGTTGTATTGTTCAATGATATTCTAAGAATTATAGGATAAATTATGGGAAATAATATTAAGACTACAAGAGTAGTAAAAATTGGAAACAGGGTTATCGGTGGCGGTAATCCTGTTTTAATACAGTCTATGACAAATACTAAAACTCAGGATGTAAAGGCTACTGTTACTCAGATAAAAGAACTTGAAAAGGCAGGTTGTGATATTATAAGATGTGCAGTACCTAATATGGAAGCGGCACTTGCATTTAAAGAGATAAAAAAGGCAATAAATATACCTTTGGTTGCTGATATTCATTTTGACTATAGACTTGCTATAGCAGCTATGGAAAACGGAGCTGACAAAATAAGGATAAATCCGGGTAATATAGGCTCGGAGGAAAAGCTTAGGGCTGTAATAGATGTAGCAAAAAAGTATCTGATACCGATAAGAGTCGGTGTAAATAGCGGTTCTCTTGAAAAAGAGATACTTGAGAAATATGGTAGTGTTACAAGTGAAGCTTTGGTTGAAAGTGCTTTAAACAATGCACAATTAATCGAGAATATGGATTATCATAATTTGGTTATAAGTATTAAATCTTCCAATGTAATGGAATGTATTAAGGCTCATGAACTGATTGCTGCCCGTACAGATATTCCTTTACATGTAGGAATTACGGAATCGGGTTCACTTATATCAGGAAATATCAAGTCAAGTGTAGGACTTGGAATTATACTTTATCAGGGAATAGGTGATACCATAAGAGTATCTCTTACCGGTAATCCGGTTGAAGAAATAAAGTCTGCAAAGATGATATTAAAGGCTTTAGGACTTATAAAAGGCGGAGCTGAGATAGTTTCATGTCCTACTTGTGGAAGGACTGATATTGACCTTATCGGGCTTGAGGATAAAGTTAATAAACTCCTTGAAGATTATACGGAATTAGATATAAAGGTTGCAGTTATGGGCTGTATTGTTAACGGTCCGGGTGAGGCAAGAGAAGCAGACTTAGGTGTCTGTGGCGGAAAAAATGCAGGGCTTATAATTAAAAAAGGAAACATAATAAAAAGACTTCCCGAATCCGAACTTTTAATAGGACTAAAGGAGGAGCTTGATATTTTAAAGGCTGAGAAAGGAAAGTAATATGGATTTTCATGAGGCTTTTAACAACCTTATAATGAATGAAGAACTTGAAAAGGCTTTTGAAAATATTTCAGTTGAAAAGGTTGTTGTTTCAAGAGTGCGTGGAGAAATAACTGTAATTATATCAGGCATAAATCCTATTAAAAGAAATCATATTGTTTCTATGCAAAATATGCTAAGGAGACAGATATTCACTTCAAAAGAGCAGACTGTAGTTATTGAAGAGAGGTATGATTTATCAGATTTTTCAGTTAAAAATATATTTGAAAAAAATAAAAAAAGCATTCTTGAAGAATTAGATGAACAGGGAAGAATTTATTACAATATATTAAATAACAGTAAGCTTGATTTTGATGATACAACTATTTATATAGAAAGTGAAGATAATTTTATTATCAGAGAAAAGCTTAATAATATATCAGATTGGCTTAAACTTGTCTTTCATAAAAGGTTTAATAAAGAGATAAGTATTAAATTGAATTTTAAGGAATCACAGAAATCCGCTAAAGAAAATAAGGATGTTTACACTATTGAAGAAATACTTGAGAGCAGACCTAAGCTTGAAAAGGTATCCTCATCTAAGTCCGAAAAAAAGAAAGAATTTAATAATAACAAAAAATCCTATAAATCGGAAGGATTTTATAGGAAAAGAGTTCAATCAAGTGATCCAAGTATGATTTATGGAAGAAATTTTGAGGGTGCTTCTATAAAGTTAAATGATATAACAGAACCGCAAAAGGATTTGATTGTAAGAGGAAAAGTTGTAAGCTTGGAAGATAAAGAAACTAAGACCGGTAAAATCATATTGGCTTTTACAATTACAGATTTTACGGACAGTATAGCCTGCAAAATATGGGCTGATTCTGAAAGTAAAAATGAATTAAAAAAGAAACTTGCACCGGGTAAATTCATAAAAATAAATGCAGATGCACAAGATGATACATACGCAGGCGAACTTACTTTGGGATTTGCAAAAGGAGTAAAAGAAATTGATGATTTTACCATAAAACGCAAGGATAATAGTGAAAAAAAGAGGGTAGAACTTCATCTTCATACTAATATGAGTGAAATGGATGCTGTTATAAAACCTGAAAAATTGCTTAATACATTGTCGGAGTGGGGACATAGGGCTGTAGCTCTAACTGATCATGGAGTAGTACAGGGATTTACAGATGCCCTACATGCAAAAGCTAAGCTCAAAATGAAAGATTTTAAGTTAATATATGGTGTAGAAGGCTATCTTGTAGATGATATAAGCCCTACTGTCAGGTTGGATAAAGGACAAAAACTTACAGATAAGGCTGTAGTTTTTGATATAGAAACTACCGGTTTTGGACCTAAAAATTGCAGAATTATAGAAATTGGGGCAGTAAAGGTAGCGGAAGGTAAGGTTGTTGATACATTTTCAGCATTTGTCAATCCTAAACACTACATTCCGGAAGAAATAACCAAACTTACCGGAATTACACAGGAAATGGTAATAAATGAACCTGAAATAGATGTAATTCTTCCTGAATTTTTAGAATTTTGTAAAGGATGTTTTTTGGTTGCACATAATGCTTCTTTTGATACAAGTTTTATTTTTGAAAATATGAAAAGACTTGGAATTAAGGGGGAATTTACTATAGCCGATACAGTTACAATGTCAAGAATTCTTCTGCCGGGACTTAAAAACTATAAGCTTGATACTGTCGCTGAAAGACTTGGAATAATACTTGAGAATCACCACAGGGCGGTAGATGATGCAGGTTGTACGGCTGAAATTTATATTAAACTCTGTGAACTGGCAAATAAAAAGTATGGAAACGATTTACTTGGTAATTTTAATGAAAACAGAGGCTTTAATGCAGATACGATAAAGAAAATGGGTACTTACCATATCATTATTTTAGCTAAAAATGATATAGGACGCATAAATTTATATAAATTGATTTCATTGTCACATTTAGAATATTTTCAACG
>CAUTOC010000090.1:0-3121 GCA_963539695.1 uncultured Catonella sp.
GTAGGCTAATAAGACCCCTTAGAGAGTATGAGGTTGATAGGTCAGTGGTGTAAGCAGAGTAATCTGTGTGCCTTCTGATACTAATAGGTCGAAGGCTTGACCAAAGTAAGGAAAAAAGATGTTGTATTCGGTTGCAGTTTTCAAGGTATATATTCCTCAATAGCTCAATGGTAGAGCGCACGGCTGTTAACCGTGATGTTGTAGGTTCGAGCCCTACTTGGGGAGTTCTGGCTCCATGGTCAAGCGGTTAAGACACCGCCCTTTCACGGCGGTAACAGGGGTTCAAATCCCCTTGGAGTCACTTTTTGGTTCTTTAGCTCAGTTGGTTAGAGCAACCGGCTCATAACCGGTCGGTCCTGGGTTCGAGTCCCCGAAGAACCATTTTTTTTATTGTCTTTTATATTTGGGATCTTAGCTCAGCTGGGAGAGCATCTGCCTTACAAGCAGAGGGTCACAGGTTCGAGCCCTGTAGGTCCCATTACTACATTTTGTGTAGTATGCCGGTGTGGCGGAATTGGTAGACGCCCGGGACTTAAAATCCCGTGGGTAGTAATACCCGTACCGGTTCGACCCCGGTCACCGGCATTATTTATAAATGGCTACAGATTATATCTGTGGCTATTTTTTTTGAATATTTTAATTAAATATACTCATTTATAATAATAATTTTTTACTGCAATTATATAGACATGAATCTTTGATTATATTAAACTTGATATAGTTTCTGCTTAAAAGCAATATATGGACAAATACATAGATATAAAGGAAATGAAGGAGGAAATGAGGAAATATCCTTATGAAAATTAAAACTTTATCAGACTATTGTAAAGAAAGGTTTGGTACAAAGGTATATAGATTATCCCTGTCAACAGGCTGTTCCTGTCCAAACAGAGACGGTAAGGTGGGAAGGGGAGGTTGTAGTTTTTGTTCAGAAGGGGGTTCAGGAGAATTTGCTACTAAGATAAAAGAGGTAAGCTTGCAGATAGAAGAGGCTAAAGAAAAAGTAAAGCACAAGTTTACCAAAGATATAAGAGAAGAAGATAAGAAGTATATAGCCTATTTTCAGTCATTTACCAATACTTATGGAGATGTGGACAGGCTTGAACCGATATTCAGAACTGCAATACAAAGAAAAGAGATAGTAGCTCTTTCTATAGGCACCAGACCTGACTGTCTTGAAGAAGAGATGCTTGATTTACTTGAAGAACTGAATAATATAAAGCCTGTTTGGATTGAACTTGGCTTACAGACAATAAATGAAGCTAGTGCAAAAGCTTTTAACAGGGGTTATGAGTTAAAAGTATTTAAAAAGGCTTATTATGAGTTGAAGAAAAGAGGAATTGAAGTTATAGTGCATATAATTTTGGGATTACCGAATGAGAGTGCTAAAGATATGTATGCAACAGTAAAATATCTGGTCTCACTTGAGCCTGAATTAGATGGAATTAAGCTACATTTGCTTCATATATTAAAAAATACAAGACTTGAAAAAGAATATAAAACTAATCCATTTAAGATATTAAGTCTTGAAGAATATACTGAAATCCTTGTAAAATGTCTGAAAATTCTACCTGAAAGCACTGTAATACATAGGATGACGGGAGACGGAGATAAGAGGCTTCTTGTAGAGCCGATGTGGAGTGCTAATAAAAAAGTAGTATTAAATACTATAAATAAAGCAATAAGGGAAGCAGAAAGAGAGTAGTAATGGCAAAAAAGAATTATTATGCGGTAAGAATCGGGAAAACTCCGGGTATATATACTAACTGGGAGGACTGTAAGGCTCAGATTACAGGTTATAAAGGAGCTGTATTTAAGGGGTTTGAAGAAAAGAAAGATGCGGAAGACTTTATGAAGGCAGGGAAGTTTGCTTTTTATGAAGATGGGGCTAATGAAAGGACAGAGGCAAGCGGCTTAGAAGAGAAAGAAGGAAATAGAAGAAAAGGAATTATAGATGAAGAGAATAAATTTGTCAGTGAAATAACTGCCTATGTAGATGGAAGCTTTCTTAAAGGTAAAGTTTTTGGCTGTGGCTGTGTGATTATTAGAACCGGAGAGGTTATTGCTGAAATCTCAAAAGCTTATGAGGATGAAGAACTTGCAGCAATGCGAAATGTGGCAGGAGAGATTAAGGCTTCCGAGCTTGCTATGTGTTATGCCTTAGATAATGGATATACTTCTATAAATATTTACCATGACTATCAGGGGATTTCAAGCTGGTGTTTGGGAGAATGGAAGACCAATAAGACAGGAACTATAGCCTATAAGGAATTCTATGACAGTATAAAAGACAGGCTAAAGGTATACTTTGTGAAGGTAAAAGGTCATTCAGGAGATACATACAATGATATGGCTGATAAACTTGCTAAGAAGGCAATTGGAATATCATAAAAGAGCAAAATAAACTGTCATATAATAGTTAAAAATATATAAACTATTATAATAAGATGTGGGTGTCAAAAGTATTTGACACCTCTTGATACAGGATTGCTACAGCTTCGCTTCTCAGGGTCCTTGCAAAAATATTCGTAATCCGCTCATTTTTTTTACAAAAATGGCTACTTACTCATATTTTTTGCATGTCAAAAGATAATAAATAAAAAATATGTTCTATAAACACATTTCTTTAATGTGGCATTGTTATGCTAAAGAAAGCCTGTTATTTTTCAATATATGAATAGAATAAAAAATCGGCTTTTAATTTTGAAGTATCAATTGTATTATCATTTTCAAGAAAAGAAGATGATAAAAAGTTGGGGTTAACCTCAGAGGTATTAATTATATTGTTTTTAGTAGGATTTGGTATAGATTTGAGCATTACATTTATCTTATTGTTGTTTTTTTCTATTTGAAATTCTTTTGCAAAATATCTTACTATACAACCCTGGCCTTTTATAAGATAGCTGTAAAGAGTAAAATAAGGTTGCTGCTTATAGCTGACCAATAAATCTACAGTAAAATCACTATCTACTTTTCTTGCTGTTCGTAGAAAAGCTATATCATTGTTCGGATAGGAATGCATAAAATTTTCAATTACATCAGACTTCTCAGGAAGAACCTGCGTTACATCTATAAAATCATCTTTTATGGCTTCTTCCATAGTATAGGAAGTAGGAAGATT
>CAUTOC010000091.1:0-3060 GCA_963539695.1 uncultured Catonella sp.
CTATGTCCCACAGTAAGTGCCAAAATGATAAGCTCATTATCATTTATCTCACAAATAAGACGATAATCGCCTATCCTATATCTCCAACTGCCGCTTCTGTTTGCAGTCAGACCTTTTCCCTGTTTATATGGATTATCTGTTTCTTCAAGATTCTTTTCAATCCAGTTAGCAATCATCTTCTGTGTATACCTGTCAAGCTTCTTAAATTCCTTATCAAATCTTGCTGTTGTTTCTACCCTGTACATTATAAGCCAAGCTCCTTCTTAAGTTCAGCAAATGGACGACTTTTCTTTCCGCTATCTACATATTCCTTATATGCTTCTTCCCCAACCTTTATATCATACTCATCTTCTATTTTCTCAAATAAAGCTTTCTTAAACGCTTCACCCAAAGACATTGAATTAAGCTTTGCATAGCTGTCTGCCAATGATTTTTCTTCTTCTGTTAATCTTATTGAAAATGCCATAATTAACCCTCCTTCTTGTAGGATATTGTACTACAAAATCACTGATATGTCAATATAAGGTCTGCCTAACAAAAAAGACAGAAGCCTTAGCCTCTGCCCTTAATTTCACGCTATTTACTTATCTCTCCAGATTATTCTGCCCTTAGTTAAATCGTAAGGTGACATTTCAAGTGTTACCTTATCGCCAGGTAATATACGAATGAAATTCATCCTGAGTTTACCGCTGATATGTGCAAGTACCTTATGACCATTTTCAAGTTCAACCTGAAACATTGCATTTGGAAGCTTCTCAATTACTGTTCCCTCAATTTCAAGTACATCTGCCTTAGACATTTGTCTCCTTTCCGGTGTCTGCCACCATCTCCCTTTTATAAAGCTTTATTGCAAAAGCTATATCTTCATTATTAAAACTCTCTCTTTTATGCTGTTTTCCGGCATTTATAATTACATCTTTATAATCTATATTTATAGGTTGTATGTGAAGAAGGTTCTTTTTCTTAGAATGAAGCTTTGTATATTTTTTACCATTTATCAGAAAAGCAAATTTCTCTTCAATGGAGTTTACAACATATAACTCACCCTTATCATGTCCTGCCTTAGATATCGCAAGCATACCTGATTTTAATTCCATAGCCTTACCTCTATAAAGTTAATATTTCCGGCTCATCATCCGTAATCAAAATTGTATTTTCATAATGGGCTGAAAATGAATAGTCTGCCGTATATACTGTCCAGCCATCCTCTCCCCATTCTACCTCATAACCTCCCATATTTACCATTGGTTCTATGGCAAAGGTCATATTTTTTTCAATTTTAATTCCCTTGGTTTTCTGCCTGAAATTATAAATATCGGGAGCTTCATGCAGGTTTTGTCCTATGCCATGTCCTGCTAAATCCCTTACTACAGAGTAGCCATGGCTTTCTACATAATTCTGCACAGCTATAGATATGTCATTTATATGATTACCCGGAATAGCCTTCTTTATTCCTTCAAAGAAGCTTTGTTTTGTAACCTCAATCAAATCAGTAAGTTCAGGAATAATCTTACCTACAGGTACTGTTCTTGCAGCATCCGCATGCCATCCTTTATAAATAAGACCTGCATCAAGACTTACAATATCGCCTTCTTCTATGAAATGTTCCTTATCAGGAATCCCATGTACAACCTGATCATTAACAGAGACACAGATGGAGGCGGGAAAACCGTTATAACCAAGAAAAGAAGGAATACCATCGCATTTACGAATAAGTTCCTCTCCTCTTTTGTCTATATCAAAAGTGGAAAGTCCCGGCTTTATATAGTTTTCAAGCTCGCTAAGTACAAAAGCCAGGCGTTTACCTGCTTCTCTCATCAAGGCTATCTCACTTTCAGATTTAATCCCTACAACCATTATCTCTCCTTTTATTTCTATCTTCTTTTTATTCTAAAATCTTGCAGATATCCTCAAACACCTCATTCATAGCCTTAGTTCCATCTACCTCTTTGTATACATTTCTACTCTGGTAGAACTCTTCAAGAGGTTTAGTCTGAGCATGATATATCTCAAGACGCTTCTTAACCGTTTCAGGTAAATCATCGGGTCTTTGAATTAAGTCTCCGCTACATTTATCACAAACACCCTCTGCCTTAGTATTGTTATAAATGATATGGTAGGTTTCTCCACAATCAGGACAGGTTCTTCTTCCCGACATTCTTTCAATAATGTTTTCATCAGGAACAACAACATTTATTGCAAAATCAATATTTTCACCTAATTTTTTAAGAGCTTCTTCAAGAACTTCAGCCTGTGGTATAGTTCTTGGATAACCATCTAAGATATAGCCCTTAGCACAGTCATCCTTAGCCACCCTGTCTAAAAGAATACTTACCGTTAATTCATCAGGAACAAGCTGTCCCTTGTCCATATATTCCTTAGCTTTAAGACCAAGTTCCGTTTTATTTTTGATATTATATCTGAATATATCTCCTGTAGAGATATGTGGAAGACCGTATTCTTTTGCAATCTTAATTGCCTGTGTACCTTTGCCCGCACCCGGAGCACCAAGCATAACTATTTTCATATAGACCTCCTTAATTATTTAATAGGGAATTCCAGAGGAATTTCCTATTAAAATAAAAGCTGCAGCCGGACTATAACATTCATCTGTCATAACCTGCTACAGCTCCATATTTATATGGCATCTTTAGTCATTTAAGAAACCTTTATAATGTCTCTCAAGCATCATTGACTCAATCTGCTTCATTGTTTCAAGTATAACACCTACTACGATGATGAGGGATGTTCCACCAAATGATACATCTGCTCCAAATACTCCTGAACATATAATCGGAATAAGTGCTGCAACTGTTAAGCCGCAAGCCCCAATAAAGATAATGCTGTTAAGTACTTTATTAAGATAATCACTTGTTGGGCGACCCGGTCTTATACCCGGTATAAAACCACCCGACTTCTTCATATTGTTTGCTATCTCAAGCGGATTGAAAGTAATTGAGGTATAGAAGTAAGCAAAGAAAATTATCATAACCACATAAATTACAAGACCTAATGTGTACTTTGCTTCACCCAAACTACTGAAATTACACCATGCACCCT
>CAUTOC010000092.1:0-2814 GCA_963539695.1 uncultured Catonella sp.
TTATCAGAAAAGATGCTGATTTGAATACATTACTGATGAGAGAGTGTGATATATGCTTTTATAAGCAAAATCAGGATATTGCAATGTCTGAAAACGGTGAGGTATATTCGATATCCGCAAAGGCATTTGCAGTAGACGGAAGCGGTGGAGAATTTGTTATTTTGGATGACGGCAGTATAGGGCTTATAAGCAGTGAGGGCAGCGTCGGAAGAGTGGCGAATGATGTAAAAGATCTTATGGTATTTTTGCTTCATGCAGGGTAAGCGTCAAAGTAAGTACACATAACTAAAAAAGTCACAGAAACGGAAATCAAAATCCTAATTCTGTGACTTTTTATTTTTACAACTCTCAGGAATCTCATCTGACCAAGGTACTAAGAGCGAAGCATCTCCACCTGACTGTATGGTATCAAAAACAAATGTAAGATATTTTTGTGGTATCAGGTTATTAAGTATTGCACTTTGAATTATACTATATATCAATGTAGATGCATTAGCTCCGTTAGGTGTATTCGCAAATAGCCAATTAGACCTACCTATAACAAATGGCTTCACACTTTGTTCGGCAAGATTGTTACTTAATTGTATTCGTGCATCCTTTAGAAAGTTCTCTAAGTACTCTTTTTGATTTATTGCATAAGTAATAGCCTTCCCTATTAAACTCTTAGGAAGGATTTTTGATTCTATTTGTGAAATCCAACTATAGAACTCATCAAGTACTTGTTTGGACTTGGTTTTTCTCATTTCCAGCCGCTTTTCCAATGTAAGACCGGATTCATCTGCATTATCTTCCAAGCTGAATAGTTTTCTTAGATAAGTCTCCCCTTGTTTTGCATACTCATTACTCTTATTAACTTCGTATGCTTCATGGAACTTTCTCTTTGCATGTACAAGACATCCGCATAAGGTCTTATCCATAAGCTTTTTATATCCGGTGTACCCATCGCAGTGAAGGTAAGTTCCTTTCCAATCCTCAAGAAACTTTTTAGCATAGTCTCCGCTTCGACCAAGTGTATATTCATACAATACTGCAGGATGTGTATTGTATTTGCTTGTTCTATATACCCATACATATGACTTGCTTCCTGCTTCCTTTCCGGGTTCATGTAATACCTCCAGGACAGTTTCATCTGCATGGAGTAGTGTCTCATTTAGTAGACTAAGCTTTATCTGCTCATATATAGGCTTTAGAAGATTAGCTCCTTTTATGATCCAATTAGATAAATTTTGTCTTGATATCTCAAAGCCTAATCTTTTAAACTCTTGCTCCATTCTATATAGTGGTAGTGCAAGTGTGTACTTTTGATTCATTATATAAGACATAAAGCTTGGTGATACTACACTCTTTTTAATAAGAGCTTTAGGATGAGGTGCTATCTTTATAAAGCCACTTTCTCCATTCTTGTCACAGTTTCTGCAACTATAAACATAAGTCACATGCTCTATAACCTTAACCTCTGCAGGGACTACTACCAGTTCTTTTCTTATCTCTTTCTTCATAACTGTAAGAGGGCTGTGGCAGTTATCACATACCTGTTCACTTTCATCTAATTTATATTCAACTACCTCAACAGGAATATCATTAAACTTGCTTCCTTTTTTAGCTTTTCTTCTTTTATGCTCAGGTATAATACTTTCCTGTGGTGGCTCACTTTGAATTGGCTCTCTAAATGTTTCAGCCTCATTGAAGACATCAAAAAGAGAAAGTTGTCCATCAATAGCTTTTTCGCTTGATTTGCCAAATTTCTCTTTTGCCTTTAATTTCAGTTGCTCCATATACCAATCATTTAATTTCTTTAGCTTAGCAATCTGTTCACTCTTTTCTTTTTTTACTTTTTCCAAAGTCTCAATCTCTTGGTCTTTTTTCTGTAAGATAGCCTTAAGTCCGGCAATTTCTGCTTGCAATTCATCTATAGTTTTCATTTTACCGGACCTCCAAATCTCAAATATTTATGTAAAGATTATACTATAAAATCTATGATGAATCCAGCAAAATCAACACTTTTTGAAGACTTCACTACGCTTAATTTTTTGTTTTATTCCCGGTGCCATGATTATATTTTTCAAGTCGTCTATTAATAAATCCATAGTGATTTCTGTATCACTTTGTGACGGCCAAACCACATGTCCTTTTTCAATTCTTTTAAAATGAATCCAAAATCCATTATCTTCCCATACAAGAAGCTTTATCCTATCCCTTGCATTGTTACAAAAAGCAAATATTACCTTATCTCTTGGATCAAGGTTGAAATTGCTATAAACAATTTCAGCTAATCCGTTTATATTTTTCCTCATATCAGTAGCACCACAAGAAAGAATTACACGATAGTTGTCATAGTTAAACATTTATTTCATTCACCACCTTGATCACCTTTGCAAGTAGTTCAAGATCAGTATATCTATCCACTAAGATGTTGGCAGCACCTATCTCCATCTTTAGGGTCTTGCCGGCTTGTGTTGTCTTGATCTCAATAAATTTAACATCCTTAGAGTGCTTTGATTTCTTATCATGTTTACTCACCCATCCTGTGACTGTTGAAATAGGTAATCCCTTCTTCTTAGCCCAGCTTGCTATACTTAATCCACTATTTTTAAACTCCTCAATAAATTGCTCTTTTTCTTCTTTAGGATATTTAGCCATAGGCACCTCCACATATTTAGTATAAGATTATTTTATAGTGGAAGTGTATTTATGGGGAGGCGTACTTGAATTGACGCTTACAAATATAATAGAATCTGATATAATCAAGGTAATATTTATGAACGTAGTAAAAATATTTGTGTAATAAGATGAGTAAATCATCTTTGGCGCGCT
>CAUTOC010000093.1:0-2808 GCA_963539695.1 uncultured Catonella sp.
GTTTTACAAGCTCCAAAATGTTATGAAAATCATTGATTCGCATTTTTACCTCCTTTTTTCAAATAAAAAAGGTGGTCAGATGTTACTCTAATCACCTTTTCATAAGTTTTTTCAAGACATTTTCTTATTTCAATTTTTTTATTGTTTCTGTTTCAGATAATATTTTCATCTGCTCTATTGCAATAGAATTCAGCTTTTCCAACCTATCTGTCTGCTTCATTCCCTCATTTATAAAAACAGCATTAAGGTTTTCAAGGTTGGAAAGGCAAACAAGCTGGGATATATCCGCATAATCTCTGATATTGCCTCTTAACTTAGGGTTTTCCTCCCGCCATTCTTTTGCTGTCATTCCAAACAAAGCTACATTCAGAATATCGGCTTCACTCGCATAAATGAAGTTAATCCTTTCCTTTGGCAATTTTTCCGGTACAAGGTTGTTTTTTATGGCATCAGTATGAATTCTGTAATTGATTTTTGCCAAATTCCTTTTTATATCCCAGCCAAGTTTCTTTTGTTCTTCTTCTTTTAGGCGTTCAAATTCCTTTATTAAATACAGCTTAAAATAAGGCGATACCCAAGAAGCAAATTCAAATGCAATATCTTTATGTGCGTAAGTTCCTCCATACCTTCCTGCCTTTGCAACAATACCAATGGAATCAGTTTTCTCCACCCACTGTTTTACGGATAAAATAAAGCGGTTAAGCCCTGCTTCATTTTTAATTCCCTCGAATTCGGGGGAATTAAAATTCGGGTTATACATTTCTTCCCAAATACCTAAAAACTCTATTGTATTTTTATTTCTTAACCATTTTTCAATTAAAGCTGAACCATTTTCAATATTTCTAACCATATCAGTTAAAGAAATATAATCTCTATTGTCTATGGCAATAATACTGATTTCTGAGCCTTCAACATTTATTTTAGACACAAAATCACCTCTCAATCTTCCAACTAAATTATAATCATTATATCATTTTCAGAGTTTCTTTTCTACTGCCTCCTTCATCTTATGATACTATTACCTATCAAATAAAAGTGGCTTATTCTATCCATTTTAACTCCGTCTTGCCTGCATAACCCACCTCCCATATAAACCATGCAAAAGCAATAGCACTGCTTTTATATTTTTCAAACTCTCCATTTTTTGCACAATTAAGCCTTTTAGCAAATACATATACTCTCTTGGGCGGATATTTCTTAAACAATTTGTATCTTTTTTGTCCTTCTAAAAATGCCAAGCGAAAAAGCATGGCTATTTTTACAGTAGGAGCGGAAATTTCAAGAGCGTGCTGTATAAACTTATCTGCACAAAAATAGGGCGGATTGGTTATTATGTCTAAGGCATTCTCTTTAACTGTAAAAAAGTCTACTTCTCTTTCTTCTCCATAACCTCTGTAACAGATGTCTGTCGCTTTTACTTTATAGCCGTATTCTTCCAAAATTTTTCCGATATGCCCCTGTCCGCAGGCAGGTTCATAGATATGCTCTCTAAAAGTTTCTATTTTAAGCAATTCCTTAATTGCCCTTTGGTCAGTGGCATAAAAATCAAGTTTTTCTCTGTTTTTGTCAAATTTAATCAAAGTATCAAACATAGGCTAAGCCTCTTTATATTTTGCTACAGCACTTTTAATTTCAGCTTCAATACTGTCTAAAAATTCTTCCTTAGAAGATTTCCCCTGTGCTATGTCTGATAACTGCATTTCCCACTGTGCCGTCATTTCAGCGGACTTAAAGGTATCTGCAACAATCTCTATCAGACTTTTTCCTTTCTGCGTTGCAATCAGATTTTTCTTATCTCTCTCCACAAATCCCTTATAGATTAGGTTTTCAATAATGCCGGCTCTTGTTGCAGGAGTACCAAGTCCTTTTCTCTCAACATCAACATCTTTTTCTAAAGCTTCGCTTCCTGCAACCTCCATAGACTTTAAGAGAGTATCTTCTGTAAAGTGTTTTGTAGGCTGAGTGTACTTTTCTTTAATCTCTTTATTTTCAATATTTAAAACATCGCTAATGCTTACATCAGGAAGCTCTATATCCTCATTTTTCTTAGATTTGTATTCTTTAAGGTATTTTGTAAATCCCTCATCGGTAATAACCTTGCCTGTGCTTGTAAATTCAAAGCCGCAAAATGAAGCTACAATCTTAGTTGTATTCTCGATTAAATGATACCCAACGCTTGCGTGCAGCTTATTAAAAATGATCCTATACACTTTTGCTTCACTTTCAGGAAGTTTTGATATATCTTCACTAAGTGATGATACGGTCGGTATAATCGCATGGTGATCCGTAACCTTGCTTGAATTGAATACTGTCTTGATACGCTCTATATCAAAATCATTTTTACCTAAGATATTATTGACTGTGCTTGTAATCATATCTTCTGTTAAGCATCTGCTGTCCGTTCTCGGATAGGTGATGAGTTTCTTTTCATACAGGCTTTGAGCATAATCAAGTGTCTGCTTTGCACTGTATCCGAAATACTTATTACACTCTCTTTGCAGGGTAGTTAAATCAAAAGGAAAATCAGGTTTTGTGATTTTTTCCTTACTGATAATATCAGTTATTTCGATTGTTGCTCCAACTGAATTAATTAGTTGTTCCGCCACTGTCTTATCATCCATTCTGTCTGTCGATAACACAAATCCATTCGTAGAAAGCTCAACTGTATAGTATTTTTCTTTCTTGAAATTATTTATTTCATCATCTCTTTTTACAATCATGGCAAGAGTCGGTGTCTGAACTCTGCCAACGCTGTAATTCTGCTTATAAAGGCAGGAATAAAGCCTACTAATGTTCATACCCACAAGC
>CAUTOC010000094.1:0-2798 GCA_963539695.1 uncultured Catonella sp.
ATCTTAAAACAGGTAAGGCGAAAAGTGAATTTACGAGGGGGATAGAAACTATGATACAAACAATAAAAACAACGAGCAAGCAAGGCAAGAATATAGATTAATGTCAACTTTTGAGATGGATGCTAGGTATAAAGGTTTTTCGGAAGGTACTTATGAAACTAAGAAAGAAACAGCTAGACTTATGAAAATGGAAAGATGTGATAATAATTTTATTATGAGAATTACAGGTCTTTCTGAAGCTGAGATTGAGGAACTGTAGATTAGGGGAGGCGTAAGCCTGATGGGCTGTCTTGTCTCTACTTAAAACTCTTTCGCTAATCTTCAATATGTAGAAAGAGTCTCTAAGTTTTAACTACCGCCGTCCATGGCGGAATTTTAATACTTAATTGTTTTTCAAAACCGCCCTGCGGGCGGTTTTGAAAAGTTAAATTTTTACAGCAGACAGCAGAGGCTGCCTGTTGTGTACCACCTATGGCCGGCAAGCCAGGCGGAAGCCAAGATCGGCGTACCTGTTGTCAGGCCTGCCGCCGGCCCGTTTGCCCACAGTGCAGTCCTTCGCGCCATCGACCCAGCTGCCGCCGCGTGTAACACGGTTAGAGCCTGACGCAGGTCCCGGATAGTCTTGTGGGAAGGTATCCCCGGTATGGATATCCGCCTTCCAATCCCAGCACCATTCCGAGACATTTCCCGCAATATCGTAAAGACCATACCAATTAGGTTTTTTCTTCTTGACTTCGTGAGTTTTTAAATCAGAATCTCCGCCATCAATATTTGAATACCAAGCATATTCTATTAACCTGTTCTTTTGATTTGTATTCGGCCATATATAGTTTTTTCCGCCCTTGGCAGCCCATTCCCATTCCGCCTCCGTTGGAAGTCTAAAGCCGTTTTTATTCATATCAAGCTCAGCCTTATTCCAATCTGCATTATCAGCGGTAGGGATTTGATCAAAGGTAAGAGTTTCAAAATTGACGGGATTTCCTCCAACCTTTACAGTATAGCAGAGTTCAAGACCAAGCTTGAGGCTCAACTTATTACAAAAAGCTATTGCATGATACCAGTTGATATTTTCTACAGGACGCTTTCCTTGGCTTTCTCCCGATGCAGGGTTAGATTTAAAAAAACTTGGGTTTTTATCCATAACCTTATCCCATAGCTCTTGCGTTACCTCTGTCTCTCCTATACTGTAGGCCGAAAGCTGTATATCATGTAATCCATTATCATATATATACTCTGCTCCCAGCTGATTCCCGGTACCGCTTACAGCCTTTATAGACTTCATCATAAAGTTTACACCATCAAGAGTATAAAGCTTTCCGGGAGTGTTAGGAATTATTTCGGAAGATTCACCTCCGCCGGATTTTCCCTGACCTGTAGGACAACCTGTAAATAAGAGTCCCGCAACCAACAACAATGCAGTAATAAATACTGCCCGATTTAAGATCTTAGTCTTAAGTTTGAAATTAGTATTTTTCATGACTAATTTTCTCCTTATAAACAAGTTAATTTTTGTATAAGCTTATTCTCTAAGCCATTTTTCGTTTAAGTCTATTATGTTCTTGTATTTGGAAGAAACTCCGAACTTATCAGGATATGTTTTAACCATTTCAACAATATAATCCCGATACTCAGCCTTCCAGTCTTTTTCTTTGAAATAACCTTTTTTTATGCAAAAGCAAAGTCTATCTAAAGAGTTAAACCAATTTTCCAAAGCCGTATTTAGATAAGCTTCATCAGCCGAGATAAGATTCGAGGTATCGGCATTTCCTGTTTTTAGTTTTACTCCAATTTCATGGGTTATATCATCTACCTTAGATTTTCTTAAATTTATTTCTTCTTCAATAGACAATACATTAAGCAATAAAGAAATATCTATTTGCTTGCGTAATTTTAATAATTGAGTAAAAGCTATACAGAGCCCCAAAATTCCTAGAATACAAGAACAAATTGAAGTTATATCTTGTATAACCATTAAACCAAACCCAGTTCTTTTTTTGTTTGTTGGATCAATTCCAAAAGTTTTTTTACATTTTCATTCGTCTGATGGGCTGACTGACTTTCATCCATTTTTTCCAGTACTGAGCCATTATCAAGAACTTTTGTGTATTTTTTGGCAAGACCCTCTAAACTTGAAAGGAAAACTTTAACTTCATCTTCTTACATCATCAATATTTCCTTTTGATTTTATTTCTTTAAAAAGACTATTAGCCCATATTTCAGGATTCATATACAACTCCTATCCCATACTTTCCGGTATGTTTAATTTAAATTTTATTATTCCACACTTATCCCAAATGATAAGAGCTCCTGTCTTTTCAATTTATCTTGTATATTAATCGTTCATTTCCAAATCATAGCTGTTTCCCTCCTTATAAAATGGGACAAGTTTATACAAAAAACCGCAAGGCAGAATAAATCCTGCCCTGCGGGTTATAAATTGAGAAAAATAAGTATTAGCAGCTTTGATTGGAGATATTTTACTTAATAGAGAAAACGGGGGAGGGTAAACTTAGGCTAACATTTTTCTCTGTATTTTTCAGCATCGAATTTGAGTTTTGAGAAACAATAAATTGTAAGCCGTTTAAAATTAGTTTTACCATAAGGGTAATACTAGAGCGTAAACGATGATTTGTCAAGTCTTGAATTTGGGAATTTTTTGGGTGAGAAAGTAATCTTGACTGAATGTGTATAAATGTGTATAATAAACTATAACATTCAAAAAAATGGAAAAAATAATCAACATACCCCGACGCGAGCATCGGGGTATGTTGTTCTCATAAGGTGGTTGCAGTCGGCTT